>DBWT01000054.1 GCA_002309035.1 Caryophanales bacterium UBA1231
AGTATACTTTAACTAATTAATATACTGGCGGGGTGACCCGCCAGTATATAAAATGTAAGTTTTATTATTTGCATTAGTGCTTTAATACACATAATAAAGTTTATATTTTATTGGGGAAAAAATGAAAAAATATCTAATACCAATATCGTTATTTTCATTAATTATAATATTAATATTTGCACTTCCAATTAATATTTTGGCCAGCTATTCTATTCCAAATGGAAACTTGGTTACAAACTGGGATTTTGAAACTACGACCGATCCTGCATATGGAAGTGGAGCAAGCATAAGTAGAAACACTTCTATTTCATATAATGGTTCTAGTTCCATGGCCATAACAGGCAGAACAACAGGTGCGTGGAACTCATTTAATTATGATGTTGCAGGTGTTAAATTCGCAAAGAAATATAGATATTCTTTATTTGTATATACAACATTCGATGGTGGCGCTGATATCCAAGCTGGTTATTCACCATGGGGTAAATCACCATCTAACAATTATATTTGGTATTATGGTGCTGGAGATTGGGTTCATATAAACCAAAATGAATGGATTCAAATATATGCAGATTTCGAACTTAGAATAGTTGAAAATAAACTTTATGTTGTTACAATTGATGCTTTAGATGGCGATGAGAGTTTTGCCCTATGCAAAGATTATAATGGAACTGATGAAGGTTTTGACCACCTTGACATAGTTAGACTCGCAATTAACGCTACAGTTAATGCTGATATATATGTTGATTGCATTGCACTTTATCCATTAGATGGAGAGGAAGCGCTAATTCCAGATCAACCTACAGGACATGCTGGTGGTGATGATGCATCACTTATTCCTGGTAATATGGTTCAAAACGCAACATTTGATACTAAGATGTTTAGTCCAACTTTGTCAGGTTCTGGCGTGTGGTATTATACATCTCCTGAAATGGTTGAAATATATGATGATTATTCGCAAGATGGTACTGATTTTGGTTCATGTGCTCGTTTCTATAATAGGTTATATCCAACTTGTTCACTTGCTTTTCGTTCTTTAAATATTTGGGTTAAAAACATTTACACATTAACTGGATATGTATCTTCTAGAGAAAGAACTAGAGGTTCTATTATTGTAAGAATGTGGTCGTATTATGATAAATACACTGACGAAAACCCAGTACAGCGTTATCCTAAAGCCGATTATGTACTGCCACTTGAAAACTTAGTACCTGGTGAGTGGACAAGATTCGAAGTTTCATTTGGATGGAAATATAACGATGATACTGGAATCTTATCTATGCAAATATATGACTGGGATTCGAAAGAGATGATTACTGAAGTTGAAACAACTGAATGTACTGGACTTAGTTCTTATGAATTTATATTTGCAACAGACCCATTAGATGATAATTGTTTAACAGACTTATATTTCGATAACTATGTAATGTTAAATACAACAAACCACTTCAAAGACGATTCAGGCCAAGAAACAATCGATGACGATGACCCAATTGTAATAATTAATCCAACAACATCAACAACAAATATTAAAGATGATGAAGCTGCAAAAAGCGGATGCAAAAGCATTATTGATGCTGTTCCTCTTTATATATTTGTCATAATTGGATCTTCAGTTATATTGATTTTAAAAAAGCATTCTATTGAGTTATGGAGGCAAAAAGATGAAAAGAATTATTAATATAGGTCTTTTATTAGTATTATCAGTTTTAAGTTTTTGTTTGGTATCGTGTGGCTCGTCAAGCACTACCAAATATGTTACAACAACTGCTAGTGATAATAACGTAACAATCACAGAATTTGTTGCCAAAAAAATAGGCAATGAAGACTCGTATGAAAAAGTATATTATGTTGCTACTCAAGGGTCTGATGAAAATGATGGTAGTTTCGACAAGCCATTTAAAACAATCAATAAAGCGAAAGAAGTGGTATCACAAAATAATAAATCAATGGAAAAAGATATTTGTGTTGTTATAAGGGGCGGCACATATTACAATAACTCTACTATCGAATTTGGAATTAATGATAGCGGAACAAACGACCATAATATAATATACACAGCTTATCCAGGCGAAAAAGTTAATTTTTATGGCGGCATACAATTGACTAAATGGGCAAAAGTTGATGGTAAAGAATATTACTATTCCGAATTAAGTGCATCGACAATTAGGTATTTATATATAAATGGTAACAGGGCTACTCTCGCTAGATATCCAAATGGAAATGACTACTCAAATCTAGTTAAATTTGATGTTAAGAATAAATATGTAGTTGCTAATCCTGATGATTTAAAAGGTGCAAATAGTTTTGAAGTGGTTTTATATCAAGAATGGGCGGAACCTGTCGCTAAGGTAAAATCTACTGAAATTGTAGAGGATGGCGCAAAATTAAATTTTGGTTCATTCGAATCAATCTACCTGTATGAAAGAAATTTCCATCCATTCCAAGTAAAAGATGATTTAATGGTTTATTATCAAAATGCGATGGAATTCTTAGATAAACCTGGAGAATTTTATTATTCTAAAGCTGACCAAAAACTATATTATTACCCTAAAGATGGCGAAAATATGGGTGAAGTAGAAGCAATTATTCCAACTACTAATAGTGTATTCAAATTTAGTGGAACAATGAAGAAGAATAGAGTTCATAACATTATTTTAAATGGACTTAACATTGAATATACATGGTTCTCTGATATGTCTAAATATGGATATATGGAAGACCAAAGCGGTCACTATGCTATTAGCCAAATTAGTGGCACATATTTCGGATATGATGTTCCAAAAGGAGCTGTTCATATTCAATACGCCAATAACATCGTTATTCAAAATTGTGTTGTTGCTCATACTGGTGGTACTGGAATAAACTTTTATACTTCTTGTACCAACTGTAAAGCGATTGGAAATGTTGTATATGACACATCATCTACTGGTATAATAGCGGGTCCATTTATCAATGGTATTATCACTGATGATAATTTATACATTCCAACAGATGATTTGATTACAGTTAACTACATTACAATTTCAAACAACTACGTTTACTTAACAGGTGTTGAGTTTAGCCGTTCATCAGCTGTATCTCAAATGGTTGGTCACCATATAACTATTACTCATAATGAGATATTTTATTCATCATATTCTGGAATTTCTAATGGATGGGGCTGGTCGTTGAATGATTATGGTTGTCATGATGAAAATGTATCTTACAACAATGTTCACCATATTGGATATAATGGCTCCGATTTAGGTGGTATATACAACCTTAACAATCAAAAAGGAACTATAATATCATATAACTATATTCACGAAACTCAACCAAAAGGAACAGGTGTAGGACTTCCAACCGCTCCAGGTATTTATCTTGATGAAGGAACAAACAATATACTTGTCAAGGGAAATCAAATTGCGTATGCATATGAAGATTTATATAAGATTTTATGCCATGATGTCGGAGATGAAATTGTTTATGAAGATAATAATGGTCTTTTGTGTGGCGATACTTTAGATCAAAGTGTTATTGAAAATGCTGGATTACAGGAAAGCTATAAAAATTTAATTTATAGTGACATCAAAAATGATGCAATAGATCATTACCTTCTTGGTCATCTAACTGATAAAAATATCGGCCTTATTGGTTTTAAATTTAGTGTAAATTCAGATGTAACTATTAAGGGAATAGGAAGGTTATACTATGTTTCAAATTCAATGCCTCATAAAGCATATATCTATGATTCAAATAAGAATTTAATTAAAGAAGTCACGATTAACCCTTCAATTATGATTAATCACGATGGATATAATTATTCTATGTTTGATTCACCAATTACTCTTGAAAGTGGCAAGACTTATTACATCGTTGGCGAAGAGATGGGTAATGGTGATTTGTACTTTAAAGATAATACAACAGTAACTTTATCTAATAAGTTTAACTTTATATCTAACATTGAAGGAGCGAATATGGAAGCTGTGGAATCTGATAATTGCTACGCTTTATATATTCCACTAGTATAAATTATGAAAAAGATAAGTGAAGTATTGCTGCTAGTTTTATTTCTTTCACTATCAATGATACTTGTTGGGTGCAAAGATAAAAAAACAACAGCTAAAACAAAAATAACAACTACATATATAGATAAACAGATAGAAGACGAAGACTCCTACGAAAAAGTTATTTATGTATCCGATTATAATGGTAATGACTCAAACGAAGGAACTTTTGACAAACCAGTAAAGACAATTGCTGAAGCAAAAAATAGAGTAAAGTCTCTTAATTCAAATATGAATAAAGATATCGCAATTGTAATAAGAGAAGGATATTATCAGTTATCTAGCACTTTAAAATTTGATGAAAGTGATAGCGGTTCTAACGGACATAAAGTAATCTATAAGGGTTACCCTGATGAAAAGGTTGAAATATCTGCTGGTATTAGATTAAACAATTGGAAAAAAGAGGGAGATTTATACTATACAGAACTTACTGCATCTTTTGTAAGAGATATGTATGTCAATGGTCAAAGAGCGACTCTTGCAAGAAATCCAAATACAATTGACCTCGCAAATATGTATGAATGGAACAATCAAACAAAGTCTGCTATATCATACGCTGACGATTTGAAAGGCGCTACAAAATTTGAAGCTGTATTCTATATGGAATGGAGCGAATCAATTGCTAGAGTAAAGTCTGTTGATATTGATGGTAAATATGCAAAACTAAATTTTGAAAAAGAAGAAGATGAAATGTTTTTCTCACGTTCATATTCATTACCTCAAATCAAAAATGATTTATATGTTTACTATCAAAATGCCAAAGAATTCTTAGATAATCCTGGCGAATTCTATTATGATAGAGACAGTTTTAAACTATATTATTATCCTAAACCAGGAGAGGATATGAACGATATTGACATCGTTATTCCAAATCTATCTAAAGCAGTTAATATTTTAGGCGGTAGTGAATATGTTCACGACATTGCCTTTGAAAACTTAGTATTTGAGCACAATTCTGATAGTACTGTTTACTCTCAAGGTTTTTCTGAAATACAATCTGCACATTATTATAAGAGATCATCAGGTCAAACATTCTCTGACATTTTAAATGCCGCTGTTGTTGTAGAAAAAGCTCATGATATTGATTTTAAAGCATGTATTTTTAGACATACCGGAAATGGTGGATTATTATTCTATCAATATGATTATGACTCGAACGTAATTGGGAACTTATTCACGGATACTGCTGCATATGGTGTGACGGTTGCTCCGGATTCTAACTATCACTCTAAAAGTAGGTTATATGCTCCGGTTGACGAAGAAATAATCTGTCACCATATCAATATTTCAAATAACTATTTTTATAACACAGCAACTGTTTACACAAGATCTGCGACAATCGCATCAATGCATGGATACAATATCACAATCGAACATAATGAGGTTGCTTATTGCTCTTATACTGGTATCTCAGTTGGATGGGGATGGAGCGAAAATGAATATAATGCCAAAAACAACGTTATAAGATACAATGACGTTCACCACTATGGTTTTTATGGCTCTGATTTAGGAGGCATATATACCTTAAATAATCAACCTGGTTTATTGATTGAAGAAAACTATATTCACGAATGTGAAAATACTATGCAAGCTTTCTCTACAATGTCATGTTATGCTGCAATCTATTTAGATGAAGGTACAAACAACGGAATTGTTAGAAACAATCAAATTAGGTATTGCGGCGAAAGAACTCAAACCGTTCTATATCATGTTGCTGGAAATAATATTGTTGATGAAGGAAATAAGGGTGTGCTCTATGGTGATACCCTAGATGAAACTATAGTTAATAATGCAGGCGTAGAACCATCATATAAAAATATGGCTCCATACGTTGAAAGCCCTGAAAAAATAGGTGTACTATATAGTGCTCTAGGTACAAAAGTAAGCAATTCTACTGATATTTTTGGTATGAGAATCGATGTATTAAAAGAATTTAAAGTGAAGGGTCTTGGTAGACTATACTCTAGAGGCAATTACCAAGTACACACTATATACATTTATAACTCCGATAAAAAAGTAATTGCGCAATTAGATGTTGATATGAGTAAAGGAACTCAAGATTATAAAGGGTATAAATACGCATATTTTGATAAGCCAGTTGCACTAACTCCTGGCCAATATTACATAGTATCTCAGGAATATGCATCAGGAGACATTGTATCAATGGGCAATACCTACTTATACGGAAATAGTGAGTATTTAAATGTATTAGGTATTGTTAAAGGGCAAAAACTAACGTCAGTTAAAACACAAAATACAGGATTCGTCGGTATTAATTTAGTTATTGAATAATATGAAAAAAATCATATATGTTAGCCAAAAAAATAAATTAAATAATGATACATTCAATTCAATCAATGCTGCTTTAAGTTATATTAAAGAAAATATTGATTCTTTTGATGAGATAGAAATTAAATTAGATGATGGGGTTTATTATGTAAGCGAGCCTATTATCTTTTCAAAATGGACAAAAAATAAGCCAATTACAATCTCATCTATAAATAAAGGTAAGGCGATTATTTCTGGTGGTAAAATTGTTCGAGACTTTAAGACTGATGATGGAAGAATTTATTATTCGATTCTAGATGAAGAAAATGTAAGAAATATATTCGTAAATGGTGAGAGAAGAATTCTATCAAGAGAACCTAACGGGGAAAACTATCATAATATTTCTGGATGGGTTGATGATTATCATACTAGAGTAAGGGTAAAAAAAGAATTTCTCAAAGGCGCAACCTCATTTGAAGCGATATTCTATCTCGAATGGAGTCAATGCGTTTTAAGAATTAAAGATGTAATTGATGAAGGTGATACGGTAATATTAGTTCCAGAGGAAAATGAAGATTTATATCTTCATAGGCATAAATTTCACCCAGTTCAAATAAGAAACGATATGCTTGTTAGATTTCAAAATGCAAAAGAATTCTTAGATGAACCTGGTGAATTCTATTTTGATAAAGCTGAGAAAAAACTATATTACATTCCTCTCCCATACGAGGACATGACTAATTTTGAAGTGGCAATTCCAAAATCAGAATCAGTAATTAAAGTATGTGGTACAAAAACTAAACCAATAAAAAATATATCAATTAAAGATATCACAATTGAATATTCAAATTTTAAAGACATCTGCAATAAAGGCTTTATGGAAATCCAAGCCGGTCACTATGCAGTAGATTATGACCATACAAATTATCCACTATTTAATATTCCAAATGGCGCCTTACATGTTGAGTATGGAAAGAATATCATCGTTGATGGAGTAACCGTAAGGCACTCCACTGGAACCGGAATTAATTACTGCATTGGTGTTTCGAATTCTAAGATAATCAATTCAAATATCTTTGATAGTAGCGCTGCATCAGTATGTGTAGGTCCTTATGTTAGCTCAAAAGCGGATGGTAATTTTATACTCCTCCCAGAAGACTTAAGGATTACCGTTCATCATATTGATGTAATAAATAACTATATAGGAACATCAGGAGTTGAGTTTTATAGATCTCCAAGTTTGTTAAATGTCCTAGGCCATCATATCAATATGATTCATAATGAAATTGCATTTGGCAACTATACTGGTATTTCAAACGGATGGGGATGGTCACTAAAAGACTTTATTGTGAGTCATAATATTATTTCAAATAATGATATTCATCACATCGGAATGAAAGGATCTGATCTTGGTGGAATATATAATTTGAATAACCAAAAAGGAACTAAAATAATCAACAATTATATCCATGAGATTAATAAAGGAAAAAATGGATTCTCAATTGGATCACCTGCAGAAGGATTATATCTTGATGAAGGAACTAACAATTTGGTTGTAAAAGGAAATCAAATTGCTTATGCAGGAGAAATAGGAAGATTAATCTATTACAATGTCGCAGGAAACGATAACAAGGTATTTAATAATAAAGGCCTTATGTGTGGCGACACATTGAATAAAAAAATTATAAATGAATCTGGAATTAAAGAAAGAATAGACTTACCATACAATTCTAATGATATCAATGGACTCTCCTTAGGTGTAAGAATTGGTAGTTATGTCAATAAAACTGGATTATTTGGTATAAGGTTCAAAGCAAAAGAAGATATTGTCGTCTATGGCTTTGGTAGATTTAATTTACCAGGTAACACTAAAGGACATAAAATTACTTTGTATGATGATCTTTTAAATCCACTAATTTCTGCATCAACAAAAGATAATGATGTGCCGCATAAAAATGGATTTAAATATGGATATTTCGATAATAAAGAATCATTCACTCTTAGGAAAAATGAAATATATTATTTATTAAGCGAAGAAGATGGATTTGGCGATTCATTCTCAAGCTATGATACACTACAGTACTTTGACAAAAGAATAATGTTCTTGTGTGGTGTAGATATAAAAGGAAATATTAGAAAGGAGACAAATGCATATCTAGGATTAGATATGATTTGTGATTAATTATGGATAAATTAACTTTTAGAGAGGTACATTTAGATTTTCACACAGGTGAGGACGTACCAAATATAGGATTAAATTTCAAAAAAGAAGAATTTGAAGAAATGCTAAAGATTGGGCACATTAATTCTATAAACATTTTTGCTAAGTGCCATCATGGTATGTTTTATTACTATGATTCAAAATTCTCTGTTCACCCAAACTTAAAAGTAGATTTGCTACCACAAATGATTGAAGTATGTGAAAAGAATAACGTTCAGTATTGTGTATATATTTCTGCCGGATTAGATGATTATAATGCAAAAAAGCACCCAGAATGGCTAATGAGAGATGAATTCGGAAACACAACATGGACAAGAGAACATCTAAAAGCTGGATATAGGCTTATGTGTTTTAACACACCTTATCTTGATTTACTTTTAGATCAAACAAAAGAAATAGTAACGAAATTTCCACATGCTCAAGGTTATTTCTTCGATATATGCGATGAGAGAATTTGTTATTGCGAAAGTTGCATGGAAGATTATAAAAGACTAGGAATTGATCCAGTAAAAGATAAAGATAAATTAGTTAAATTCTCTCATGATGTTTATAAGAATTACTACACTAAAATTAATAATTTAGTTCATAGCATTAATCCAACCGCAAGAATTTATCATAATATGGGAAATATTGTAAGAGATAGAAAAGATTTTTTACATTCAAATACTCATATTGAAATTGAATCTCTTCCAACTGGTTCGTGGGGCTATGATCATTTCCCTCTTTGCTGCACATACGCAAGAAGAACTGGCATGGACTATGTAGCCCATACCGGCAAATTTCACACAATGTGGGGTGATTTTGGTGGGTTTAAACATCCAAATGCTTTAGTATACGAAACCGCTCTTCATGGTGCGTTTGGATCTAAGAGTTGTGTAGGCGACCAACTTCATCCAAGCGGAACATTTGATAGATATACCTACGAGTGCATAGGGAAAGCATATGAAAAAATAGAAGAACTTGAACCATGGTTAACTGATACTGATGCAGTTGTTGATATTGGAATCATATCTCAAGATTGTATCGAAAGACAATTTTGCCCTAATGGTGATACTTCTGCTAATAGAATTATGCTTCAAGGGAAATATCAATTTGATTTACTAGATAGTTATTCAGACTTTAATAGATATAAAGTAATAATTCTTCCTGACAAAATAGTAATGATAGATTCTTTATATAATAAGTTAAAAGAATTTGTTAAAAACGGTGGAAAACTATTAGCGTCTGGCACTAGTGCAACGAAAGATAACAAGTTTGTGTTTGACCTTGGCGCAAGAATGATTGGGGAAGATGAATATAGGCCAACATTTGCATCACCTAATGTTGAACTCAAAAATATTAATGGTGTAAAAATGAGTATGTATGAGAAAGCATACAACATAGAGAGTACTGGTGAAGTATTAGTTGATAAGTATGAACCATATTTTCAAAGAACGGTTCAGCACTTCTGTTCACATCTTTATACACCATATGACCCTAACAAAAAAACACCTGGTGTTACTAGAGGAAAAGATGGCATTTATATTGCCTGGGATATATTTGAAGATTTCGCCAAAACTGGCGCTTTATGGATGAAAGAAATTGTTCTAAAAATGCTTGATATTTTATTAGATAATAATAAGTGTATTGAGACAGATTTGCCATCAAATGGAGTAATAACTCTCCTTGAACAAAAAGATAAAAAACGCTATGTGAATCACATATTATATGTAACTCCTACACTAAGAGGTAGTGTGCAGGTAATAGAAGATATACTTCCTATTTATGATATAAATGTAAGTTTTAAAACTGATAAAAAGATAAAACGTTGTTATAAAGCTCCATCAATGGAAAAAGTAGACTTTAAACAAGTAGGCAATAAAGTCTCATATATCGTCGATGAAATAAATTGTCAAACTGTAGTGGTGTGTGAATATGACTAATATAAAAGAAGATACTTTTTTAAAATCATGCTTAACAAAGTTGTTAAGCTATCATAAAACGATTGTTGAGAAAACTATTAAAAAAGACATGCCATTTAAGATTTTTTCACCTTCTGGTGATTTATATGATGCAATTTGGCCGGATGATTTTACTTTTTCAGTAATAGCTAACAGTGATGTAATGACTAAAAAAGACTACCAATCTTTATTTGACTTTTTAACAAAGTCATGTATAGATCTACCACAAGTACCGGATAGAGTACAATTTGATGGTCTCCCTATAATGCAACCTGGTGCTGCTGAAATTGGAAAAGCACATGGAGATGTTATGCCAGCACATTTAGCATCTGCTTGGGTTAGATTATTATCATATCTTAAAGATTTTGGTGTTGATATTCACCATAAGAATGAATGGTATGAACTTATTAAAAGAAGTTATGAAAAAGTAACCTATACATGTGGTTTAGTATATATTAACCCACAAAAACCAAGTGTAGCGTTTGCTTATAATGATTGCGCTGCAATAACTGGTTTTGAACTAATGTGCAGCATTGTTAATATGCGTGGCTTTGAAAGAGCTTTAGTTTTATTTAGTGACGTTATTGATAAGCAAACTAAATCTTTATGGGAAAGAAGAATTGTAGAAACAAAGGACAATCTTTGGAGATTATATGATGTAGAAAAAGGTGGTTTTGTTGCTGGAAGCGAAGAATGCAACCAGTTCCATATTTGGGCAAATGGATTAATGTATAGTATGCTCACAAATGAACAAAAGAAACTAGTGGCAAAGACTATAATTGAAAACTACTTCAAAATAAATTACAAAGGTTTTACTAGACAAGTGATAGAAGATTCAGGTTGGCATAGATTACTAGTAAAATTAAATCTTGGAGATTATATGAATGGTGGTTATTGGCCTACAGGTTCTGGATATATTATGGAAGCTGTATATTGTAACAATAGAGAACTCGGAATGCAAATGCTCAATGATTTAATTGAATATTTGCCTAAATATGAGTATACTGAATGGATAAATAAAAAAGAAACTGCTTGTGGGGCTAATTATTTCCATATGGCAGTTGCAGTGCCAATTGTAGCAATTAAAGCGATGCTTGAAGGCAAATCACTTTTAGAAATGTTTTAAAATAATAATAATAATAATTTATAGAGGTTAAAAAATGAAATGTAGAATTGGAATTAGACCAGTTATTGACGGAAGATGGGGTGGTATTAGAGAAGGTTTAGAAGACCAAACTATGCAAATGGCATTGGATGCTAAAAAACTTATTGAAGAGAATGTTTTTTATGCTGATGGTTCACATGCACAAGTTGTGGTATCTCCTTGTACAATAGGCGGTGGAAAAGAAGCATCTATATGCGAAGAATACTTTAAAGAGCAAAATGTCGTTGCAACATTGTCTGTCACTCCTTGTTGGTGTTATGGTTCTGAAACAATGGATTTAAATCCAAAAACTATAAAAGCAATATGGGGTTTTAATGGAACAGAAAAACCTGGAGCGGTATATCTAGCTGCTGCTATGGCAGCTCATGCACAAAGAGGTATTCCTGCATTTTCTATTTATGGGGAGGATGTTCAAGACGTAGGGGATAGTGGTATTACTCCTGATGTAGAAGAAAAAATACTTCGTTTTGCAAGATGCGCATTAGTCGTTGGACAAATGAGAGACAAAGCATATGTATCAATCGGCTCTGTCTCTATGGGTATAGGCGGTAGTTTCTTGGATGCTAATATGATGCAAAAGTATTTTGGTATACGTGCAGAATGGGTTGATATGAGCGAAGTTAAGCGTCGTCTTGAACTTGAAATATATGATAAGAATGAACTCAAACAAGAACTAATATGGATGAAAGAAAAATGCATCGAAGGAAAAGACTTAAACGCAGAACTTTGGGGTCAAAAGAACTTCACACGTGAAGAGCTAGATTATCAATGGGAAACATCTGCTAAAATGGCTCTAATTATTAGAGATATTATGATTGGCAACCCTGAATTAAATAAGATAGAAAGATATGAAGAAGCACTTGGAAGAAATGCTATCTTTGGCGGATTCCAAGGTCAAAGAATGTGGACTGATTTTATGCCTAATGCAGACTGGCCTGAGGCTATATTAAATTCAACATTTGACTGGAAAGGTAAAAAACAACCAGTTATTTTAGCTACAGAAAATGATAACTGTAATGGTCTTGCGATGTTATTCTCAAATCTTCTTACTGGAAGAGCTAGCATATTTGCTGATGTAAGAACATTCTGGAGCCCTAAAGCAGTTGAAAGATGTACTGGATGGAAACCTGAAGGCCTTGCTAAAAACGGATTCCTCCACATGTTAAATAGTGGTGCAGCTGCTATTGATGGAACTGGCGCTTGTACTGATGAAAATGGCAACAACATCATGAAAAGATGGTGGGATGTTACTGATGAAGATATAGATAAAATGATGAGTCAAACTACATTCTATCCTGCAGAGCGTGGAAACTTTAGAGGTGGAGGCTTGTCAAGTGGTTATTCAACAAAAGGACAAATGCCTGTAACTTGTGTTAGATTAAATATGGTTGATGGTATTGGATACACAATGCAAATAGCTGAAGGTTGGGCGGTAGAACTTCCTGAAAAAGTAAACACAATACTACTAAATAGAACAGATAGAACTTGGCCATCAACATGGTTTGTTCCAAGATTAAATAACACTACTGCATTTTCTAGTGTTTATAATGTAATGGCAAATTGGGGTGCAAACCACGGTGCATTCTGCTATGGACATATTGGTAAGGATTTAATTACTCTTGCAAGTATGTTTAGAATTCCTGTATCTTTGCATAACATAGGAGACAAAGATATCTTTAGACCACACTCTTGGAGTGCGTTTGGAACTAAGGATCTTGAAGGGGCTGATTATAGAGCTTGTGCTTTCTATAAAGAACTTTATAAGTCATAATATAATTAATGCCTGATATTAAAATAGAAAACTTAAAAGTACAATTTAAAAATAAAAAAGAAATTGCTGTCGTTATCAACGAACTTAACTTAGATATTAAAAGTAATACATTCAATGTGATTCTTGGATATTCTGGTTGCGGAAAAACGACACTTTTAAGGACGATTTCAGGACTAGAGGAATATGAAGGAACAATACTGATTGATAATAAGAATATCGAGGAATATGATCAAAGAGAATTAAATATTTCGATGATCTTTCAATCAATTTCTCTGTTCCCTCATATGACTATTTTTGATAACATTGCTTATTCACTTAAACTACTTGGAATTGATAAAGATGAAATAAAAAGAAGAGTAATAAAAATATCAGAAGAATTGAATTTAAGATATTTACTTACTAGAAAACCTAAACATCTATCGATGGGGCAACAACAATGTGTTCAAATTGCAAAAGCGATGATTAAGCACCCATCAATCGTTCTTATGGATGAACCACTTTCAAATGTTGATTCTAAATCGCGCTCATCTCTAAAACGATTGATTAAAAAAGTAGTTAAAGATTATAACTCAACTTGTTTGTATGTTACACATAGTTTAGATGAAGCAATGTCACTTGCAGATAACCTAATATTAATGAATAATGGTAAAATAGAATTAACTGGTGCGCCGCTTGATGTCTATAATTCTAATAACGAGATTATTGAATCACTCAAGGAAGACTACAATCTAAATACATTATCATAATGGTTTCTAAAATTGATTAAAGAGTTATATAGTAAAAATAGTATTGAAAACAACAATAAAATAATAAAAAAGCATATCATAATAATGCTTGTTTTATCTTTGATATTGTTTACACTTTCAGTACTATTTTTTATTCTATATATTCAAAATAGAAATATAGTGTTTAAGATTTTTGTATATATTCTATTTATCCTAATTCCTATGATTTTAATTTCTTTTTCATTAATTGTTAAAATGAAAAAAGACGAGAATCATTTTATAGAAATGATGTCATGTGATAATTCTATTGTAGAGAAAGGTAAATATGTCAAGTGCGGGAATATTATATCTTTAAACAAATATTTAAAGGTATATGAGGTAGTATTTATAAATAACAATAAAGAGTTTATTTTGTATTATGATGCTTCACTCGATTGTCCAACATTTGTTGTAGATGATAATTATACTCTTTATGTTTCAAATAACATAATAAGTGGATATGAGGTAAAAGATGAAGATAATAATTAAGTTGCTCAAAGAAAAGTGGTACCTCTATCTATTATCACTTATTGTTACAACCATATTATTAACATGGTTATTTTCATTTTTTCCTGATGTAAAAAGAAAAGAAATAATAAATGTATACATTATGAGTTACGGTATAAATGAAGATGAGATTAATAATTATTTTAACTCTAATAAACCAGATGAAATAAAACAAGTCCACACAACATTTACTAATGAAAATAGTTTATACAGTGAATATTCGTTTCAAACCAAGGGTATACTCGATTCTGATGTATTGATTCTTCCTTATTCATTAATAGAAGGATATGAATTAAATAATTATTTTGTATCTATTGATTCAACACTAAACGGATATAATTATTTAGTTAAAGATGAGGTAAATTATGGAATAACATTATATGACTATGTATCCCACAATTCATATTTAGATGATTATATTCTATATGGCTTAAGTTTTGAAAACAATGAACAAAATTATTATCTATTCATAAACTTAAAAGTAGCAAATATAGATAAAACAATAGAATTTATTAAGAATATTTTGAAAGATAATGAGAATTAAAGCTTCAAAAAGAGATTTGGAATACCATGATCTTCCAAAAACTCGCTTAGAACAGTTCAAAGATTTAATTAAAGTACGTTTCGGTACTTTGGTTTACTGTGGCTTTATTATGTTCCTCTTTTCAATTCCTCTTTTGATAATTGAATTTCTAAAAAACTTAGGTGTATATAATGCGTCTAGTGAATACGCAAATGAGCTTATAACAGAAGAAGAATTATATAGTACAGTTAGTTCTTTGACAATAATGTATGGAATATTACGAGTATTTGGTATTCTAATTTTCTTTATTGGTCTAAGTGGAATTGCTCGCGTGATGAAACAACTAATATATAGTGAAGGAATCTTTTTTAAAGAGGATTTCAAAATAGGTTTAAAGCAAAATGCTTTCCAATTCTCATTAATAGGTTTGATAACTGGGTTATTTGTATTTCTAATAGAGTTTTTAATCTCATATAACGAAATAAATATGTATTTAAAATATGCTATTCTGATACTGTTTATATTTTCTTTCTCTATTTCTTTTATGTATTTAATTCCATATATTACAGTATATAAAGATAGGTTATTTAATTGTATATATATTTCAATAAGATTGTTTGTTAGAACCGCTTTTAAAACATCATTATTTGTTTTTGTACTAATAATACCCTTAGCTTTGGAATTGTTAAACTTAATCTTTTTAAAAATGTTTATAATCATTGCTATTACTATAATCGTTTTACCGATGTATTTACT
>DBWT01000037.1 GCA_002309035.1 Caryophanales bacterium UBA1231
TGTCCAAGATTTGGGGTGCATTTCAATATAAGGTGGTTTTTTATATCATCATATTTTTAAATCATTGTGATTAATGATACAATAAATGGTTTTCTTTCAATAAGTTCATATATATATTGAGATAGTTCAGTAGTTAAATCTTGTCTTAGTTTTTTAAGATTAATTGTTTTATTTTGTTTTAAGAGTTTTAGACAAATGGATTGAGCTTTACCTTTGATTTGATTAGCAAGATTATCTGCTTTTGATAAATCCATAAAACCTTTTGTGTCAAGTCTAATTGGTGAAATGATTTCTTTCTTTTTATTAATTGTGATAATAATAGATAATAATCCTTCATCAGATAGATGTTGTTTTTCTTTTAAGACATTACTGAAGACGTCACTAACATTGCTATCTAAGTATACATCATCTGCACTAATTTCTTTTTTAACTACTTTAGCACCTTTTCTATTAATATGTAGAACATCACCAGAATCTAAACAGAAGCAGTTTTCTTTTTTGATTCCAACACTTTCAGCAACTTCCGCATGTTGTTTTAACATATTATATTCACCATGAACTGGCATGAAATATTTAGGACTCATGAGATTTAACATTAATTTCATTTCTTCACGTGAAGCATGTCCTGTTGTATGTGTGTCAGTTAGTGAAGTATTAGTGATAACTTTTGCACCATTCTTAAGAAGTAAGTTAATGTTTCTATTGATAAATTGTTCATTTCCTGGAATTGGTTTAGATGAATAAATAATAGTATCATTAGGCAACATTTTGATTTGCTTATGTGTTCCATTAGCAATTCTTGATAGAGCTGCCATTGGTTCACCTTGTGAGCCAGTACACATGATTGTTAATTTAGATGGTTCAATTTTATTAATATCTCTTTGTGAAATAATTAAGCTTTTATCGATATTAATATATTTTAAACGCATTGCGGCTTCAATTGTTTTTTCCATACTGTGCCCGAATACTGCAACGCATCTTCCACAAGCTTCACTTGCTTCTAATATATTCTTAACACGGAAAACATTTGATGCGAATGTCGCAACAATTATTCTTCCTTCGATTTTAGCAAATGTTTGTTTGATGTTTTCAGCAACTTGTTTTTCTGATAGACTTAATTTATATATATCAGCATTTGTGGAATCAGCCATCAACAAAGTAACACCATCATGCCCTAATTTTGCCATTTTATAAAAATCTGATTTATGATCAAGTGGTGTATAATCAAATTTAAAATCACCAGTATTGACAATATAACCAAGTGGTGTTTTAAAAGCAATACCAAATGAATCAGGAATAGAATGGTTTGTTCTAAAGAATGAAACAGTTATTGGACCATATTTTAATTCATCATTTTCATTAAATGTTCTAAGTGTATAATTAATATCTGGATACTCAAACATTTTATTTTTAATAAGGTTGTAGGCAATACCATTTGCTAAAATCACAGGTATTTTACATTTTTCAAGTAAAAATGGTAAAGCCCCAATATGGTCTTCGTGGCCATGTGTAATAAATAATGCTTTGATTTTGCTTTGGTTTTCTACTAAATATGTGAAATCTGGAATAACATAATCAACACCAGGAATATCACCATTTGTGAACATGATTCCCGCATCCATTATAAAAATACTATCAAGGTATTCAATAATGTAGCAGTTCATTCCAACAACGCCTAAACCACCAAGTGATGAAATTTTTAAATCACTTTTGTTTTTATTAGCCATACATTCTCCTTTCATATATATTTTAATAATTTACCTATTGATTCTATTATATCATATTTTTAAGTTTTTTTAAATAATATAGTTTGTAAAAATGTTTTATTAATATCGTGATTATGGTATAATAGACATATAGGTGAAAAAATATGAAGAAAATAGTATTTATTGATGTTGATGGCACAATCTATAAATCGCATCAATTATTAATCGATGAATCAATTAATAATGCCCTTTTAGATTTAAGTAAACATGCAGACCTTTACTTATCAACTGGTAGATGTGATGCGGTACTTGCACCATTAGGTTCTGCGGTTGAATACTTTAAAGGTATGGTTTTATCTAATGGAGCATTAGTATATTTAAATAATCAAATAATAGTTGATGAAAGAATCGACAAAGACAATCTTAAACAATTAATCAAAGTAGCTAAAAAACATAAAATGAATATTGCTTTAATCACAAAAGATAAAGTATTTATTAATGAATTTACAGAAGTTGTTGATTATGCATTAACGCCTTTTAAAGAAAATTCAATTGTTGTTTTAAATAGTTATGATTTTGATTTAGATTTAGAATACAACATGGCATGGAGTTTCGATAAAAAAGAAGACATCTTGAAGTTACAAAAAGAATGTCCATGCTTCTCATATTTTTTCTGGGGTAGTATTGGTGCCGATATTATTATTAAAAACATTTCAAAAGCTTATGGTATTAAGCATTTATTAAAACAAATTGATAAAGATACTTATACTTATGCGATAGGGGATTCAAATAATGATTTAGAAATGTTTGATTTAGTTGATGTCCCTATCTGCATGGATAATGGTTCAGAGGATGCCAAACAAAAAGCAAAACACATTACTGAATCAATTTATGACAATGGTTTTGAGAATGCTGTAAGCAAAATAATCAAAGGAGAATGGTAGTATGATTTTAATGAAAGATATTATTAGAGAAGGTGACCCAAGACTTAATCAAAAAGCAAGTGTTGTTGATCCTGTAACTGAAGATGATATTAATTTATTAAAAGAAATGGTTGAATATATTAGAAATTCTGTTGATGAAGGAATCTCAGAAAAGTATAATCTTCGACCATCTGTTGGTCTTGCTGCTCCACAACTGGGAATAATGAAAAGAATCATTGCGATGTCATTCTATGATGAAGAAGATAATTTTCATGAATATGCTCTTATAAATCCTAAGGTAACCTCTTACTCAGTTGAACTTGCTTATTTAAAGGGTGGAGAAGGCTGCTTAAGTGTTGATCGTGAAGTCAAAGGACTAGTCATGAGAAAACGCAAAATAGCTTTTAAAGCATTACAACTAATCGACAATGAATTAGTCGAAGTAAAAGTAAAACTTAAAGGGTATGCGGCAATCGTATTCCAACACGAGTATGATCACTTAGATGGAATCTTATTCCCCGAAAGAATTAATCAAGAAGATCCATTCTTTGTTCCAAACAATGCAACTGCAGTTGTTTTTGAAGATGAAGAAGAAAATAAAGAATAGTGTCAAGTATTTTTACTTGACACTATTTATGATTTATGGTAAAATAAATAGAATTTAAATATAGGAGGCAATATATGGTTAGATTAAGATCTCAAAGATATGGTAAAACTAAAGCCCCTTTCTATCGTATTGTTGCGACTGATTCACGCAATCCTCGTGATGGTCGTTTTATTGAAATTGTAGGTACATACAATCCTTTAACTGATCCTGCAACAATTAACATTGACGAAGAAAAGGTTATGAAATGGTTAGCTTTAGGTGCAAAACCTACTGATACTGTTAAATCACTTCTTTCAAAACAAGGCATTATCCAAAAATTTGCTGAAAAGAAAAACTAGTAGGTGATTTATGGGTTTAGTTAATTATCCAATACTTCTTACTAATATCGTTAAACCGCTTGTATCTCATCCTGATGATGTTTCAGTCGGAGTAATTGAAGAAAAAGATAATTACTTAAAATTACAAGTTATTGTTCACGACATTGATACTGGTAGAGTTATCGGTAAAAAAGGTCGTATAGCTAATGCTATTAGAACAATTGTTCATGCTGCATCAATTAGAGATAACATGCACATCGATGTAGAATTTGGTAAAGAAGCAATCGAAGAAGAATAAAAGAACATTAGATTATACTAATGTTCTTTTTTCTTTGGTGTTGTGATTAATAATTCAGCATTACCATTTACTACTATTTCATTCATATCACAAGTTGTAAGGCATGACTCACCAAGTTTTAATTGGTGATTTTGAAGATTAATGCTACCTTTAATAACACTAATGATATGGAAGACATTGTCTTTTAAGCTGATTTTTTCTTCACCTTTAATTAATACTTTTTCAATATCAAAAAAGTCACTTGTAACAATACTTCCATATATATTTTGGAAGTTTATGATTTGTTGCTTATCATCACTAAAATCAATTACATTTAGTGCTTTAGATATATGTAGCTGTCTTGGTTTTCCATCTAGGCCAAGGCGATTATAATCATATAATCGATAAGTAACATCAGAAGATTGTTGGATTTCAAGAAGCAATAAGTCTTTTCCTAAGGCATGGATAGTACGACTTGGGATATAGGCAAAATCATCTTTTTTGATACTATATTTATTAAGCAATTGTTCACATTTACCTTCTTCAATTGCTTTTTTTAATTCATCTTTATTTTTAGAATGGTGTCCATAGTAAATGAATGAATCTTTACTTGAATCTAAGAAATACCAACATTCTGTTTTACCCAATTGATTTTCATTCTTTAATGCATAATCATCATCAGGGTGTACTTGAACACTTAGTAAATCTTTTGTATGAATTAGTTTAATAAGAAGAGGAAATTCTTTTTCTTTGAAATTAAATAGTTCATTGTGACTTAAAAAGATATCACTTAAAGTCATTCCTTGGTATTCACCATTTTCAATTATCGTCTCATTTCCTTTAACACTAGAAAGTGACCACATTTCACCATATGGTTCAAAATCTAGGTCATATTTTAGTTCATTTTTAAAGTATTGGTCTCCCCAAATACGCTTCATAAATAATGGTTTAAAAAATAATACTGGCATACTCTTCACCTCAACTAACATTATAGATTATTATATTAGATAAATCAAACATTGTGTTAATATTTTTAACTGCTATTTCTTACGTGTTTAGTTGACAAACGTTTACATTTAATGGTAAAATATAGTATAAGGTTATCGATAAACTAACGAATAACAAAAGATGTTTTGGAGGCTAATTTATGAAAACAAAAATTATTAAACTAATGTGTATTTTTACATTAATTTTTTCATTATTTGTTATTGCATCTTGTAGCGATGAAGTAACAGTTAATGTACCAAACAATTTTAAAATTGAAAATGATATTATATCTTTTGATACATCAAGTGGTTTAAAATATCGTATTTTAATTACAAATACACTAGATGGAACAACAATGAAAAGATATGTTGAAAACGGAACTGATTTAAATACTTTAAGTATTCCTGAAGGTGATTATATGATTAAGATTCAAGCAATAAAAGATGGCACAGAATCTGATTATTCTGTTGAAATCAGTTATCATCAAAGAGACATCTATTTAGTAAATCACATTGAAAGTGAAAACTTAACTGATGGTCGTTTTGTAAAATGGGTTGGTAGAACATCATATGCTAATTCACAAGTAACAATGTATTATACAGCTGCTTCATTCTCTGTGAAAGCAAAGAGAGTAGATACTAGTTTTTCACTAAGTGCAGTTGTTACAGCAACAAATTATGGTGATTCAACAAAACAACCATATGTTGTCTTAGTTAAAGACAATGATTTTGAAAATACAATTACATTAAGACTTACTAAACAATCAACAACAATTGAATTTATTGGTGAAGATGCTTTTAGCGTTGAAGACGATGAAATTCATGAATTCAGTTTATATAAGAGAAGTGAATCAATCGATTCACACATTGGTGTAAAGAGTATTTCTACAACAGGTAAATTTATTGAAGGTGTTGAATTTAAAGAAAGAAAGATTGAAGTTATTGCTGCATCTTCATCAACTGGTTATGGAAATTTAAGTAACACTACTAAAACAACAACTAACTCAGATGGTCTTCATGCTTTCGCATTCTTAACAGCACAAGCTTTGAATGCTGAAATAAGCATTGTATCTGCATCTGGTTGGGGAATTTCAGCTAGTAGATGGACTAGTCCAAATGATATTAATATGCATGATAAATATTTCACAGTTGATTGTAAGAGTAATGAAATGTGGGATACATCTAAATATACACCTGATGTTATTGTTACAAACTTCGGTACTAATGATTTATCATACATTAACGTTGCACAAAATGATGATGAAAAAGCTGCAAGAAGAGAAAACTTCATCGCAACTTATGTTGATTTCTTAGATAAATTACATCGTACATATCCAAATGCTCAAATAATTATTCTATATGGCTTAATGAATGAATCTGGTGTTTATGATGATCATAATGAAATATATGCTAGAGCCAAATTACTTATTCCAAATCTTGAAATGTTAAAAATCAATGGTGATGCTAAAGGTTATAATTCACACCCAAGTGTTGCATCACATGCACAAATTGCTGAAACACTAACAGCAGCAATTAAAGAATATATGAATTGGTAACAATTCGTGATTGGATAATCATGGAAAAACGCTCTGTTAGTATGGATACAATTGCTTCAGCTTTAGGAGTATCTAAAGTAACTGTATCCAAAGCTTTAAATGATAAAGAGGGAGTAAGTGAATCGCTAAGAGTATTAATTAAAGCCAAGGCTCAAGAATTAGGCTATCAAATGAATGTTTTCGCAAAAGCATTAAAAACGAATCAAACATTTAATATTGGCATTATTATCGCAGAAAGATTTGTACAAACAACAGATACTTATTACTTTAAACTATATTCAATGCTTGTTAAGAAATTTAGTGAAATTAATTATGCAACATTAATGGAAATCATTACATATAATGATGAAGTATCATTGAATCTTCCAAAGATGTATATTCAACGAAAAGTTGATGCATTAATTATTATGGGACAATGTAATAGCGAATATTTAGAATTGTTTTTAGATTCTTACATTCCTGTAATCTTCTTAGATTTTTATAATCCAGATATTAAGATTGATAGTATCGTTGTTGATAACTTTCAAGCAGGCGAAGATATTACTAATCTCTTAATCAAAAATGGTCATAAGGATATTGCATTTATTGGAAATATATATGCAACAAGCTCAATCAAAGACCGTTTCTTAGGATACTACAGTGCTTTAATTGAAAACAATCTTTCAATTAATCAAGATTATGTAATATCTGACCGTGATTCATCTGGTAATTTATTTAAAAATTATAAACTTCCAAAGCAATTACCATCGGCTATTGTTTGTAACAATGATCAGGTAGCATACTTCCTAATAAAAAGATTACAAGAATTAGATTTGAAAGTTCCTGATGATATTTCAATTGTTACATTTGATAACACACTTTATTCAAAATTTAGTAGTGTTAGTTTAACATCAGTTGACAATAACGATGATGAATTAGTGAATATTTGTGTTAAAGCAATAACTAAAAAACTCACAAAACCTGAAAAAGTATATGATAAAATCTTAGTAAAAACAAAAATTGTGGAACGTGATTCCATTAAGAATATAAAAGGAGAATAGTATGAAATATCAAGTAAAATGTCAAAGTATTCCAAATATGCCATGGCAAGACAAACCAAAGAATTGTAGTTCTGTCGTTTGGCGTTATCAAAACAACCCAATTATTCCTAGAAATCCACAACCAGGGATTTCAAGAATCTTCAATAGTGCGGTTGTCTATAGAGATAATGAATTTATTGGCGTTTTTAGATGCGAAGATGAAACATCACTTCCACATTTAAGAGTTGGTCATTCTGCTGACGGAATCAACTGGAAAATGGAAGAAGAAAGAATTCATTTCAAAGATGAAAAAGGCAATGACTTCCAACCATATTATGCATATGACCCAAGAGTTGTTAAAGTCGAAGGTGAAGACAAATACTATGTTATTTGGTGTACTGATTTTTATGGTCCAACAATTGGACTTGCCGAAACAAAAGACTTTAAGACTTTCATAAGAAGAGAAAATTCATTCTTACCATGTAATCGAAATGGTGTTTTATTCCCTAAAAAGATTAATGGTGAATATGCGATGCTTTCTCGTCCATCAGATAATGGACATACAGCATTCGGTGATATTTTCGTAAGCTATAGTAAAGATTTAACTTATTGGGGCAAACATCGTCACGTCATGGAAAGAGGTGGCAGTGGATGGTGGCAAGGCCTAAAAATAGGTGGAGGTCCAGCCCCTATTGAAACAAGTATAGGTTGGTTATTAATTTACCATGGTGTAATTTTAAATTGTAATGGTTATGTTTATTCATTTGGTGTAGCTATTTTGGATAAAGATAATCCATCAATTGTTAAATATCGTTCGAAAAATTATATATTAACACCGGAAGAGCCATATGAAACAGTAGGCTTCGTTCCTAATGTTACATTCCCTTGTGCAACATTAGTTAATGATGATGGCCGTGTAGCAATATATTATGGTGCTGCTGACTCATATGTTGCTTTAGCTTTCACAACAATTGATGATTTAATTGATTATTGTATAAAAACATCTGAAGGTGTTGGAAGAGATGGTGATATAGGAAGATGAGAAAGATATTATCGATTTTCGTAATTTTATTTATAAGTTTAATGATATTTGGTTGTGAGAAAGATATGAATGTAGACCCAACTCCAAAACCAGAAGGTAATGTATTTAGTACAGTTTATGTTATTGGTGAAGCAAAACAATACGAAAAACTTGAACTTGCATTATTTGAAAATAAATTAAGAATTGCTTCTGACGGCAATCCATATGATTACTCATATATGAAGGTTGTAGCTTCAATTACAGCTCCAAGTGGTGAAACACTTGAAATGTTAGCTTTTTGGTATCAAGATTATGACATGACATTCAATACATCACTTGGTAAATCACCAGGATCAATTAATGGTGTAGCATCAACTAATCCAGATGAACCTCAAGGTTTAGGAACAGTTACAGCGAAAGGTGACCCACATTATCGTGTTCGTTTCTTACCACTTGAAAGTGGAGAATACAATATTGAATTTAAAGTATATAAGTTAGGTACGCTTGTTTCAACTGAACATCAAATGAAAGTGAATGTTGCGGGAAGCGACAAACAATATAAAGGCTTTATTCAAGTTGATAAATCAAATAATCAATCATTCATTTATGGATTAAGCAAAGAAACATATGTTCCTATGGGACAAAACTGTGCATGGTATACATCTTCAACTAGAAAAACAAAGGACTATGAAGTATGGTTCAATGAGATGGCTGAAGTTGGTATGAACCAAACAAGAATTTGGCTTGCTCCTTGGGGCTTCTCAATGCATAGTGGTACAAGCTACAATGACTTTTCAAGTCGTTATGCAGCACTTGCACGTTTAGATAAAGTAGTTGATTATTTAGAAGAATACGAAATATATACATTACTTTGTTTAATTAACCATGGTCAATTTTCATCTACTGTTAATCCAACATGGAATGAAAACCCATATAATAAAGCTAATGGTGGTATTTTAGATAAAGCTAGTGATTTCTTCACTAAAGAAGAAGCAAGAACAATTTATAAAAATGAACTATTATATGTTATCGCAAGATACTCATATTCACCATACATTATGGCATGGGAATTATTCAATGAAGTTGACTGGTGCGATAATTATGCAATGCTATCAACATACTATAAATCATGGCATGATGAAATGGGAAAATTTATTAAAGCTAATGACCCATATCATCATATGGTAACAACATCATACAAAGGAACAACAGGTAATGGTTTTACTTTAGATTGTATTGATTTTGCATCACCACATGATTATTCATACACAAATAAAAACTTAATCACTAATGTTTCATCAACACAAGCTGATTTAATGGGTAGATATCATAAACCAGTATTCTTTGGTGAAATAGGTATTAGTGGAGAAAATGGTTATCAAAACTGGCAAAAAGATCCAACAGGTATTATTATTCATCAAAGCATGTGGGCAGGTATGATGAGTGGTGCCGGAGGAGCAATGAACTGGTGGTGGGATAGTTTAGTACATCCTTATAACCTATATTATCGTTTTGAAGGTGCTTCTTTATTCTCTAAACAATTAAACCTAACAGGTAGTGATTTAGAAAGACTTCAAAACTTAAATTGTACAATTTCTAATTCTAATATTAGTATTTTAGGTTATCGTTTTAATAATCGTATTTATGGTTATTTATATGATAAATCTTGGACTTATTACAATAATAGTATTATTAATAAAAACAATGTTAATGTTTCAATTCCTGTTGGTTCAAATCAATTTAATACAGGATCATATATATTAACATTCTATAATACAACAACTAATGAAATAATTAAACAACAATCAGTTACAGCATCTAATGGTTCAATATCATTTAGAGTTGATTCAATCCAAACTGATCTTGCGTTTATCATTGAGGCGGAGGTTCTATGAAATTTATAAAATATCAGGGAAACCCCATAATTAAGCCTAATAAAGATAATTATTTTGAAGACTTAGTTGTTTGTAATCCTGCAGCTTGGTATGAGAATGGAACATTCTATATGATTTATCGTTCTGCAGGTAATGATAAAGAACATTATATTTACTTAAATCTTGCGACATCAAAAGATGGATTTAATTTCACAAGATATGAAAATAATCCAGTATTGAAACCAACACCTGATAATTATGATTCTGGTTGTTGTGAAGATCCAAGATTAATTAAAATGGGTGAAACATTTTATTTAACATATGCTTATCGTCCATTCCCTCCAGGAAGATATTGGGAAGAAGACCATTATATTCCAACAGGATATAATCTTGATGAAACTTGTCCTAATGGTTTAAAATGGAATCTATCAAATACTGCACTAGCCATCAGTAATGATTTAAAACATTTCAAAAAGCTAGGTCGTATTACAGATTTTAATAGTGATAACCGCGATGTTATCTTATTCCCAAGAAAAATCAATGGTATGTTCTATCGTTTAGAACGTCCAGTAGAACTAGTTGGAGAAGAATATGGATGTGATGTTCCATCTGTTTGGCTTAATAAATCAGATAATTTAATGGAATGGCCAAAGCCAACATTATTATTAAAGCCAGAACAAGAATGGGAAATGAAAAAAATGGGAGGATCGACTCCTCCACTTGAAACCAAAGATGGTTGGTTAGTTCTATACCATGGTGTATCAGAAAAAGATTCTGGTTATCGTGTTGGTGCAGTCCTTCTTGATTTAGACAATCCTCAAAAGGTTTTAGCTAGAACAAAAGACTTTTTGATGGAACCAGAATTTCCATATGAGGTAGATGGCTACTATAATGGCTGTGTCTTCCCAACGGGAAATGTTATTAAAGATGGAGTATTATATATATATTATGGTGGTGCAGATCGATATGTCAATGTTGCCACTTGTAAATTAGACGATTTATTAAAACATTTGAAAGGAGAAAAATAATGAACTTTAAAAAACTATTTACAATCTTTGTTTGTTTAACTTTAGTATTTGTTATTTATGGTTGTAGTTGTGGTGGTGATCCAGAGGTTCCTAAAGAATCTTATTGGGATGCCGATGGTAATGGAATCCCAGATTGGCAAGAAGAAGAATGCACAATTACATTTGCTACATGGGCATATACAAAAGATGAATATGTTACAATCGATACAGTAATGGCTGATCGTTTCATGGAAAAATATCCAAACATTAAAATCCAATTTGTCCTAGCTGGTGAAGAATACGAATATGATGAAAATATGATGACTTATATGGAAGCAGATCAGTTACCAGACGTATTCTTAATCAGAAGATTAGAAACATTCTTACCTTATAAGATGCTTGCTGATATAACTGATATGTACAAGAATGACCCTGATACAAAATATATTTTCAAATCACTTCGTAATTCAGGTGTGTTTGATGGCAAACGTTATGCTGTTCCTACATATATTTATCCAGAATTCTGGGTAGTTAATAAGACTTTACTTGCTGAAAAGAACATTCCAATTCCAACATACGATTGGACATGGGATCAAATGGTTCAAATTGCTAAAGCAGCTAGAGATGATGTACAACACATCATTGGTCTATATGGTAGAGAAGGCTATTATGGTGAAGGCGGTACAAGAGCATTTAGAGAAGAACTTCCAAAAATCTTAAAGATGAAAGAAGATTCAGCAACAGGTTCATATTGGGCTGCTCAAGCATTTGATGGCACTCGTTTCAATTATGATGATAATGTGTTCCTAGAAGCAATGAATAGAGTTAAAACTGCTATTGATGAAGGTTGGTTAAATCCTGGATTAACAAGTGAAGAAAAATTAGAATACTATAATGATGAATCATTTGTTCCATCAACTTCAGGTAAAGTTGCTGTTTGGAGAGAACCTTCTTGGAGTTTCAAAGATGAAAAATCAAAAATCGAATTTGATTGGGATATTTATCCAGGTCCAAGTGGAGTATCAGGTGGTAACACAGATATCATCGGTATTTCAAGCATATGTAAACATAAACAAGCAGCTTATCAATTCATGAAATGGATGAGCTATTCAGAAGATGGAATTCTAGCTCGTTTCGATATTTTCGAAAACTATGGCGAAGAATTATATCAACAAGGTAATAACTATCCATATCCAATTGTTGACTACGGCGTAGATGCAAATGGTGTCAACAAAATTTGGGACAACATTCCATATGGATCAACTGCTCCAGGTCTTGTTTCATGGCAATATCTTGAAGCACTTCGTAATGGTGCGTTCGTATTAAATAAAGAAACAATCGGTTGGGATGCTGTTGACTATGTGGTTGGTGGTTACTTTAGACAAGTATATAGTGGTGAACAACAATTTGCTGCTGTCAGACAATCAATTCAAAACGATGCAGATTCTGAGTTCCAAAGAATTAAAGAAGAACTTATTGCAATTCTTAATGGATAATAATTTATTTAAATAAATTAATTACAATTAATTACAATTAATTAAGCTCTAATTATTTAGGGGGTGGGGTTATGAATAGAACCAATAAAATATTAAAAATATATATTTTGTTACTTTTTATAGTGACAATCATTTTCTATGCTCCATTCCCTAAATCTTTTGCTAAAACAGATAGTGAATGGTACGATAGTGGTGCATTCCGTGAAAACACATATTATCGTGTACTATCCAATTGGCAAAAGACTTATCAAAAGATAAGTAATGTAAATGAATCTTTTGAGGGAACATCAACAACTGATCCAGTTATTGATAGTGAAAAAGGTTCAGTATATCGTGCTGAAAAAGAACAAGTAATTACATATCAAGTTAATGTTACAAAGACTGGTTTATATTACTTAGCTCTTGATTACAAATTAGAGACAGTTTATACAACTAATCCAACAGTAGATGTTATTATTAACAATCAAGTTCAATACAATGAATTAGAACAAATTAAACTAAATGTATTGTTTAATTCAACACCAAGAGAAGAAGCAAACAAATACAATAGATATGGTGATGAATTAGTTCCATATTCTGATTCATTGAATATTTGGTATCACGATAGTTTAAGCGATACATTTAATGAAATGGCAGAACCTATGATGGTTTTACTAATTGCGGGAGAAAATAAAATAGAACTAGTAGTTCATGATGAAATGCTCGTAGGTAAACTATACATTGAACCAAATCAAAAATTAGTAAGTTATAGTGATTATATTAGTAATTATCAAAGTTCAGTTCGACCTAAAAAAGTAATTGAAATACAAGGTGAATCATTTACTAGTAAAAATGATGTTGAAATAAAACCATCATATTATAAGTCTTATAAAATGACACCTGCATCTTATAAGAACCAAGTCTTAAATATGTTAGATGGTGGTTCTCAATCACGTTCAGGTATGTCAGTAACATACACATTTAATGTTTTAGAGGATGGTTTATATAATCTATCATTTAAATATAAACAAAATAGTTTAGCTGGTCTTGCTGTTGGAAAGAATATATATATTGATGGTGTAATTCCATTTGCTGAAATGGAAGATTATCTATTCCCATATCAAAAGAAATGGGTTAATTACACACTTCATAATGATAAGGGTAATTTTGAATTCTATTTAACTAAAGGTGAACATACTATTACATTTGAATCAACTAGTAAACACGTTGTTGATGAAATTGATAGATTGTATTCAATTATGGATAGTATCAATAGTATTGGTATCACAATTAATACAATTACAGGTTCATCTTCAAATACAAATATTACTTGGAAAATTACTGATTATTTACCTAATTTATCTGATGATTTAAATAGATTAAGCGATGAATTATTAGAAATCTACAACTACATTAATTCACTTAATCCAACATCAAAAGAAGCAAGTGAAGTATCAACTTTAAAAGTTGCTTCAAAAACACTAAAAAGACTTGCTAAAAGTCCTAATAAAATACAAAACCGCTTATCTGAATTTTCAAAAGGAAGTGGTTCTAGTTATCAACTTATTGGTAGTGCAATTGGTTATTTAATTAATCAATCAATGGATATCGATTATTTCTGCTTCAACTATAGTAGTTATAAAATGCCAAGTGCAAACGGTAATATCTTTGGTCGTCTTTGGTTCTCTATTAAATCATTCTTCTATTCATTCTTTGATGAAAGATATAATTTGAGTTTAAGTAAAGATGCTAATACAATCGATGTTTTAGTTTCAACAAGTAATTTATACGCAAATATTATGCAAGAGATCATCGATGAAGAATTTACAAAGAGAACAGGTATCAAAGTTAGACTTAATATTTTATCTAATACACAATCAATTGTTTTGAACAATGCTACAAACACAAACCCAGATGTTGTTTTAGACTTAGATTCTTGGGTACCATACACATATGCACTGAGAGGAATGTTAGTTGATTTATCGAAGTTTAATGGATTTAATGAAGTAACAAAAGATATATATTCATCTAACTTTACACCTCTAATATATGAAGATGGTGTTTATGGTATACCTTCAACACAAGGTATGCAGTTGATGTTCTATCGAACTGATATTCTTTCTTCAATTGGTTTAACTGCTCCTGACACTTGGGAAGATGTCTTGAAGATGCTTCCAACACTTCAAAGCTATCAAATGAATTTCTTCCATCCACTTGGTAGTGATTCAGCATATAAAGGATTTGGTTTAACATCACAATTCTTCTATATGTTTGGTAGCGAAGTATATACTGAAAATGGCTTTACAACAAATATTAATTCAGATGCTTCAGTTGAAGCAATTAAATATATGACAGATTTATTCAATATATATAATCTTCCTCAACAAGTTGCATCATTCTTTGAACACTTTAGATCAGGAACACTTCCAATTGGTATTGCCGGAATTGATATGTACTTACAATTAAAATATGCTTGTCCTGAACTTTCAGGTCAATGGGGAGTACTTCCTATTCCAGGTATGTTAAACACTGAAACTTCAGAAGTTGAACGTTGGACTAGTACATATGGTAAATGTTCAATTATGTTTAAAGCAAGTACAAAACAAGATAAAGCATGGGAATTCTTAAAATGGTGGCATCAAGCAGATACACAAACAACATATGTTAGTAAAATTAAAACATATTTAGGTGAAAGATATCTAATTGTACCTGCCAATATTGAAGCACTTAGCAATTCTCCATGGGATTTAAAGATTAAAGAACAAATAATTGCTGCGGCTAGATGGAGTAGAATTGCTGCCATCACACCAGGTAGTTATATAGTTGAACGTGAAATCAGTAACGTTTGGAATAAAGTAGTAATTGATAAGATTAATGTTAGGGTTGCGATAAACCAATCAGTTCCTAAGATTAATCGAGAACTTCAACGTAAATTTGAAGAATTTAGATATCTCAAAAATGGTGAAATTATCAAAGATTATGTTGTACCAACAAATAGTAATATATATCGTTGGGTGAAGGGTAGGGAGTATTATGAGTAAAGAAGCAACCCTTAAGTTAAAAAATAAGCTAAAGAAATTTAATACTTCGTATTTCTTTATTGCCCCTTACGCAATCATTTTCTTTACATTTGTTATTCTCTTAATCATTATTTCGATTGTTTTATCATTCACTTATTATGATACAGTTAATCCACCTGTTTTCATTGGTTTAAAGAATTACATTAATTTATTTACACAAGATTCTGAATTTATGCAGTATGCACTGCCTAATACAATTAAATATGCTTTAATTATTGGTCCAGTTGGTTATGTGTTATCATTCCTACTTGCTTGGATGTTAGCACAATTACCTAGAAGACTCCGTAATATTTTAGCTATTATCATTTATTCACCATCTTTAACTAGTGGTGTATTGATGAGTGTTGTATGGCGTGTCGTCTTTAATGGTGATTCGCGTGGTTATTTGAATTATGTTTTACTTAATGCTGGCTTAATTAATGAACCAATTCAATTTTTACAATCCCCTTCTTGGATTTTTGGAATTATGGTTTTCGTAGGTCTTTGGGGTAGTATGGGTATTGGTTTCTTAGCAATGCTTTCTGGTATTTTAAATAATGATAAAGAAGTTTATGAAGCTGCATATGTTGATGGTATTAAAAATAGATTCCAAGAAATAATCTATATTACAATTCCAACAATGAAACCACAAATGTTATTTGGCGCAATAATGGCAATGGTTGGAACATTTAATGCGGCTGGCGTGGCGACGGCACTGTCGGGTTCATATCCGTCACCACAATACGCTGGTTGGTTGATTGTTGACCACATGAATGACTTTGCTTTCACAAAGTTTGAAATGGGTTATGCATCAGCTTTATCAGTAGTACTATTATTAATAGTTCTAGTTTTTAACAGATTGTGTTATAAACTATTTGGAACGAAGGACTAATATGAAAAAACAAAGAAGAATCAAAAAGCATAGTTCTTACTTTGGTAAAATGATTAACCCGACAAGATTTCATGTTAGCCAAATTAAGTTCTTATTAATACTTGCGCCTATTATCTTCATCATGGTTTTACCAATATTATTTATTGTTTCACATGCATTTAAACCACTTGATGAATTATATAGTTATCCACCAAAATTCTTTACAACAAGAATTACACTAGATAACTTTAGAAATTTATTTGAATTATCATCACAAACAGGAATTCCTCTAGGAAGATATTTATTCAATAGTATTTTAGTATCAATAATTGTAATTATTTGTTCATTAGTTTTATCGAGTATGGCTGCATATGCTTTTAGCTTCTTGAAGTTTAAAGGCAAAAAGATTCTTTTTGCTGCAAACCAATTAGCAATTATGTTTGTGGCGATAGCTGTTGCTGTACCGCGATATATTGTATTACATTCACTGGGTATAACGAATACCTATCTTGCCCACATTATTCCGCTTCTAGCAATGCCTGTTGGTATTTTCCTTTTGAAGCAATTTATGGATCAAGTTCCAAGAGAATTAGTAGAAGCCGCGAAAATGGATGGTGCAAGCAAATGGCGTATTTATTGGAGTATCGTTTTACCTTTAGTAAAACCTGCCCTAGCAACAGTTGCGATTCTCGCCTTCCAAGTTGCTTGGAACAATGTTGAATCATCACAACTATTTGTGACAAACGAAACCTTAAAGACTTTGCCATATTATTTCTCAACAATGTCTTTAGGTACATCATCAATCGCATCCCAAGGTATTGCGGCTGCAGCTAATTTGATTATATTTATTCCAAATATCGTTGTTTTCATTATTCTTCAAAATAAAGTAATGAATACAATGGCCCATTCGGGTATTAAGTAGGTGGCATATGAAAAGAATAATTAAGTTATTTTTAGCCATCATCTTAAGTATAGGTTTATTTGTTGGTTTAAAGAATGTATCAAATGCTGAAAACCCATTTATCACAAAAACAGTTAATCGTTTTAATGAATTAGTTGAAACACAAGATGCGTATGAATCAGTATTAAAACTTAAAAATTTAGGTGATTATACTTTCAATAAACCTAGTGATATCTTTATTGATCAAGAGGATTATATATATATTGCTGATACAAATAACAAACAAATTGTTATTTTAGACCCAGAATATAATGTTATTAATTTCTTTGGAAGCACTGAATTAATCAGTCCACGTGGTGTATATGTAAGAAATAATGTCATCTATGTTGCTGATTATGGGGCAAGTGATGTTGTCAATGGTAAAGTTGTTTTATACAATTTAGATAGAGATACACACACTGTTTCTTTAAAAGAAATCAGAGAATGCCCAGAAAGTGAAGTGCTTCGTTTAAGTAATTTCAAATATCGTCCTGAAAAAATTTCTGTTGATACTAATCTTACAATGTATGTTGTCGTTGAAGGTAGTTATAGTGGTGTATTAACTATCAATGACAGCAATAAGTTTATTTCGTATTTCGCACCTAACAATGTAACTGTTGATTTAAAAACAAGAATCACAAGATTCTTATATGGCGATAATGATAAAGTATTACTAAGAGATGTTTTACCTACTCCACCATATAATGTTCATATCGATGATTCAGGTTATATATATACAGTTACACAAACAATCGTTCAAAACGATTTAGGTGATACTTTAAAGAAAGTAAATATTGGTGGTCTTAATTTCTATCCAGTTGAAATGTTAGCCGCATCTAATTTTGTTAGTTGCTGGAGTGGTAAATACGGTAATGTTTATGCGGCAACAAAGAATGGTTTCATCTATGAATACGACATTGAAGGTAATATCCTATTTATCTTTGGTGGTAAAATCGTAGATATGGATCAATTAGGTTTATTTGAAAGTGCAGCAGGTATTGCTGTTAACTCAAATGATGAACTATTGATTCTTGATCAAAATAACAATTCTATTCAAGTCTTTAGACCAACAAGTTTTACTAACACTCTTCATCAAGCCTTAGGTTTATTCAACGAAGGTAGATATGAAGAAAGCCAAAGCTTATTTGAACAAGTCCTTGTTTATAACTCTATGAGTGATATTGCTCATAAAGGAATTGGACTAGCTCACTTCATGAAAGGAAGTTACAAAGAAGCTTTAGCTGAATTTAAATTAGCAAATGATAAAAAGAATTATAGTGAAGCATATTGGGAAATAAGAAATGTTTGGATTTCTACTAACATATTACCAATCTTCATTGTGATAATGTTAATTATCATCACAATCTTTGCTTTATCAATTATCAATCGTAAAAAGAAACTATCAATCGCATTCTCTTCTGTTATGGCAAAAGCCAACGAGAAGAAGTGGATTAAAGATGGTTTACTGATGTTTAAAATTATAAGACATCCTTTAGATGCCGCATACTATTTCAAAACTGATAAGAAACTTAGATACTATAATGGTCTAATTGTTCTAGTGTTGGTATTCTTCATCTATATTTTGGGATTAACATCTACTGGTTTTATCTTCAACAATGTAGTTTTAGAAAGAACAATTCTTTTAAAAGAAGCATTTAAGATTTTGATTCCAATTATCTTATTTGTTTTGGCTAATTATTTATCTTCATCATTACTTGAAGGTGAAGGAACATTTAAAGCCATTTTCCTATCAACAATGGCATGCTTTATGCCTATTATTGTAATATATCCAATCTTAATATTAGTTTCTAATTTCTTAACATTTAGTGAAAGCTTTATTTATTATTTTGGATTATTTATTATGATTGCTTGGAGTTTAACATTGCTTCTTGTTGTTAATAAAAATATCCACAATTATACATTCAAAAAGATGATACTTAATATCTTAATGACACTTCTATTAATGTTAGTATTATTAATTGTTGCGATTCTTTGTTATTTAATGGTTTCACAAGTAGTGTTATTTATCAAAGATATTATTCAGGAGGTGATTTTTAATGGCTAAAAAAATCATAGGAATTGCCTCAATCATTGTTGTTTTGTTAATCACATTTATTGTTGTTGTGAGTGCTTCTGAAAACTTGAATGTCACATATACAAATTATTCAATTGATAGTACAATTGATCCTTCAACTAATTTCTTCACACAACAAGAAAATACTGAACAAGTAGCTGAAGTTGAAAATGATGAGGAATTAATTGAAAAAGGATATACAAAGATTTCTGAAAATGAAGAATTAGTTTTATATGTTAATAAAACTAATATGGCAATTGCTTTATATCAAAAAGCAGCTAAATATATATGGTATTCTTCATTTAGAGATATTGATTCAATTGTATCATCAAAAGAAAGCTTAATTCCTAATACCCTTAATAGTGGTGTAATCATTGAATGTTTTGATTCAACAACACTTAATGATACAAAACGATATTCAGCAGATCCACAACAATGTAAGCTTGAGTTTGAAAACATCACTAATGGCTTTAAAGCACATGTTAATTTCTATACTTCAGGTATTTCATTCGATGTAAATGTGACTATTGATGGATATAAATTAAATGTTAATTGTGATTTAGATACTTTAAAAGAAGTACCATATAAAACACCAGCATTAAAATATCCAAAAGATTATAAGTTAGAATCAATCTCTGTTTTCCCTTATTTTGGTTGTGAAAATTATGAAATAAATGGTTATGCATTTATTCCTGATGGTAGTGGTGCATTAATTCGTTATGAAAATAAATCATATATTACAGCTTATATTAAGAGAGTTTATGGTAATGACCCTGGGCTTGCTACAAAGAAACTTGCTGATTATTTAAAGAATCAAAATGATATTACACTTCCAATCTTTGGTATTAACCATGGATATAATCAAGCAGCTTTCCTTTGTGAAATTAATCAAGGTATGGGTTCTTGTGAACTTCGTTCATATCCATATGCATATGAAAATATTAATTTAAATAGAACATTCTTTAAGTTTATCGCAAGAGATAAGTTCAATGTTCAAATGGCAACATCAACAACAGGTGCATTAACTTTAATTAATAGCGAAGTTTACACTAGCGACTACACACTAACTTATTCATTCTTGAGTGGTACTGATGCTAATTACATTGGTATGGCTAAAGAATATAAAAAGAACTTTGATTTACAATCTCAAAGTAATGCTTCAATCAAACTTGATGTTTTAGCCCAAGACTATAAACCAGGTTTGTTTGGTAAAAATTATATTGTTATGACTAGATATCAAGATTTGAAGAATATCATTAAAGATTTATTCAGTAAAGATATTACACAAATCAGAATTAATTATATTGGTTATAACAATAATGGTTATGTAGATAATACATTAACAAAGATTAAAACTGATTCATCTTTAGGCTCTAAAAAAGATTTCCAAGATCTGGTTAATTATTTAAGTGAAAATAATATTGATTTATCTTTATATAATAATCCGATTGTTGCAAAAGACTCAGATTTAGGCAAAAAGACAATTAAGATGCAAAATCTTGAACAATTCATTTATACTTATAAATCAAGTATTGATGTTACAGGTAAATATATTAATCCTAATTATATATATGAATATTTCAACAAGAACAAAGATTTTATTAATAAATACAATTTAAAATCATTTACATTTGCTGAAATTGGTTCTACTTCATTTAGTTATCGTTACAAAGGTGACAATACACCTCGAGAAGATATGATCAAAGAGGTTCAAGAACAACTTCAGAAAATAAAAAATAATGATATTACAATATCATTATCTAGACCAAACAATTATTTATTTAATTATATTGATAATTATTATGATGCTAACTATGAATCAAGTAGATATGCATTTATTACTGATTCGATTCCATTTATTTCATTAGTATTATCTGGATCTGTTAATATGTATTCATCTAATATTAATTATGTATCTAATTATAATGTATTTATATTGCGTTTAATTGAATATAATATTTATCCATCATATATGATTACAAAAGATACAACAAGCAAACTTCGATATGCAAACTATGAATACTTGTATACAACAGAGTTTGTTAAATGGGAACAACAAATCATCGATAGTTATCAAAAGGTTGTTAGTATTTTATCGAATGTTAATGGTGCTGAAATAGTTTCACATAAGACAATTGAAGATGGCATTGTTGAAATCAAATACAGCAATAATTATGTCATTTATGTAAATTATACTAATCAGGATTATATATATAATACAACTACTATTCCAGCAATGGGATATATAGGAGGTGCTTTATGATTAAATTCTTAAAGACTCTCGCATTCCCATTTGTTTGGTTCTACCAACATGTATTGAAAGTCGTTGGAATCTTCCTATATAAAAAGGTTATTGATCCAGTTTATAAAGTAATAAAGATTCCATTTAGTTGGATTAATAAGAAATTCCAAAAATTACCTAACAAGAAAAAACAAGCTATTCAAGGTTATCTATATATATTACCTTGGATCATTGGATTCTTAATTTTTGGTGTAGTTCAACTATTTAATTCAATGCGTATGAGTTTGGCTGAAAGTGCAACATATGTTATAAATGAAGCCAAAGGAACAGCAGTGTTTACAATTAAAGGCTTTGGTTTATCACAATATATCAGCATTTTCAAGGACAACCCTGATCATGTAACAACTATTCTTAATACACTTAAAGACGTTGCGATCGTCGTTCCATTAGTTGTTATTTTCGCATTAGCGCTTGCGCTATTATTAAAAAGACCGATTAAAGGAAGAGGTATTTTTAGAACAATCTTCTTTATTCCAGTAATCCTTTTAAGTGGTAATTTACTTGGTTATTTCTCACAATATGGATTACTAGTAATGCCAGAAGCAACAACTGCAAAAATCCAAGAAGCAATTAGCTTTTATTTCCCTGAGAAAATTGCGGAAATCATAAGTTTTGCTTTCAATAAGATTATTCTAATCTTGTGGTTATCTGGTGTTCAAACTATTATTTTCCTATCCGGCTTAAACAAAGTTGATAAATCGGTATATGAAGCAGCATCGATTGAAGGTGCAAACGGATGGGATTCATTCTGGAAGATTACTCTTCCAGCCATTAGTGGTATGATTATCATTAATGTTATTTACACAACAGTTATTTATTGTAACTTATCGAACAATGGTTTAGTATCTTTAATTAGTGCAGTTCAAACACAAGTTAAATTCGGTAGGGATTATGCCGCTGCATTGTCATGGATACTTTTCGCATTAGAATTATTAGTTATCGGTGTTTATTCACTAATTATTAAACTAATATTTAAAACAGGAAGAAAGGTTAGGTAAGAACAATGGATAAGAAGAAATTTAAACGTATCCTTTTAGGATCTTATACCAAACTAGGTATTGTTCAATATATCTTATTGTATGCATTACTTATTAGTATTAGTTTTATCTTTTTGTATCCATTACTTCAAATGATTGTTACTTCCTTTATGAGTTTGGAAGACTTAGTTGATCCAACCAAGATTTGGGTTCCATCAAGAATTGTCTTTCAGAACTACGTAAAAGCATCTCAAGCCTTGAGTTTGTGGAAAAACTTAGGTAATTCGTTCTTAGTATCGTTAATCCCAAGTTTGTGTGTTATTGTTTCATCATCATTAATTGGTTATGGTTTCGCAAGACACACATTCCCACTAAAGAAATTCTGGTTTGGAACAGTTATTGTAATATTCTTACTACCTACTATTCTAACAAGTATTCCAACGTATGTTACATACAATAAATTAAAAATGTTAGGATCTCTTAAAGCATTTATTTATCCTGCTTTAACGGGTTTCGGTTTAAGAGAATCAATATTCATCTTGATTTTCTACTTATTCTTTAAAGACATCCCTAATGAGCTCTTTGAATCAGCTCAAATGGATGGTGCATCATCCCTCACTATCTTCTTTAAGATATCAATTCCTCTAACAGTTTCAGCATTCTTAATGACATTCTTATATTCATTTGTTTGGTATTGGAATGAAACTAGTTTAGGCCTATTATATCTCAAGGATAGTTATACAACACTTCCAATGGCTGTACAAAATTTCAAGACATTGTATGAAACGCTATTCCCAACAGGAAGTGTCGGTTTAGAAAATGCGAGCGAAACATATAATCAAGGTGTTCAATTTGCTGGTACAATTCTATCAATTTTACCACTTGTTATTGTATATTTCTTTACACAAAAGTGGTTTGTAGAAAGTGTTGATCGTTCGGGAATAGCCGGTCAGTAAAAAAATAAAAAAAGGAGAAATTATGAAAAACATTTTAAGAAAAATTAGTTTATTTGTCTTAGCCTTTTTGTTCATTAGTGCAGTAGCAAGCTGTACAGTAAGCAAAAAAGAAGAAACAAAAGTTAATGCTCCTGTCTTCCATGGTGTTGAAGATATCACAATTGAAAAAGGCACTCAATTCTTACCTTTAAATGGTGTTACTGTTACTGATGAAGAAGATGGAAACATTAATGTTAGTTTAGTTAGTGTTAATACTGGTGGTATTAATGTTAACGTTGAAGGTGTTTATACATTAACTTATACAGTATATGACTCTGATGGTAATAAAACAGAAGTCCAAAGAAAAGTTTCTGTTGTTTTAATTGATAGAGTAGCACCTGAACTATATGGTGTAGCAGATATCAATGTTACTATTGGTGATACTTCATTCACAGCGTTAAAGAATGTTTCTGCAGTTGATGGTATTGATGGTCCTATCGAAGTTAGTTACACAGGTTCATTCGATATTTGGAATGAAGGTGTTTATGAATTACATTATGCTGCAA
>DBWT01000064.1 GCA_002309035.1 Caryophanales bacterium UBA1231
CAAGCTGCTGTCGGAAAACTAGAAAAAACAGCACAATTACAAAAAGTTAAGAAAGAGATTGCACGTTGCTATACAGTATTAACTGAACGTGAAAATCAACAAGCATAGGAGGAAGTCAACATGGAAAGAAATACACGTAAAGTATTAGTTGGTACTGTTACATCTAGTTGTAACAATAAAACAATTACTGTTATGATCGAAACTCATAGAAGACATCCTTTATATGGAAAAAGAATTAAATTTTCAAAGAAGATAGCTGTTCATGATGAACAAAATTTAGCTAAAGTTGGCGATGTAGTTGAAATTATGGAAACTCGTCCATTATCAAAAACTAAACGTTATCGTCTAGTTAAAATTGTTCAATCAGCAGTTATCATATAATTAGGAGGTAATTATGGTTCAACAAGAAACTAGAGTTAAAGTTGCTGATAATTCAGGCGCAAAAGAACTTCTAATTATCAAAGTTTTAGGTGGTGCAAGACATCTATATGCTAACATTGGTGATGTTGTTGTTTGCACAGTTAAATCTGCCACTACTGGTGGACAAGTTAAAAAAGGTGACATCGTAAAAGCAGTCATCGTTCGTACAAAGAAAGGTCTAAGAAGACAAGATGGTTCTTATATTAAATTTGATGATAACGCTGCTGTTATTATTAAAGAAGATAAGACTCCTCGTGGCACACGTATCTTTGGCCCTGTAGCAAGAGAATTACGTGATAAAGATTATGCCAAGATTGTTTCTTTAGCACCTGAGGTTCTATAGGAGGTTAGTATGAAACTTAAAAAAGGTGATATCGTTTGCGTTATTGCTGGTAAAGACAAAGCAGTTAACGGCGTATATAAAACTGGTGAAATATTAAAAGTTGATTCAAAAACTAATCGTGTAGTAGTTAAAGGTGTTAATATTGCTACAAAGCATTATCGTCCATCTAATGAAAGACCTGATGGAGCAATCGAAAAGAAAGAAGCTCCAATCCATGTTTCAAATGTTGCTTATCTAGATCCTGTTCAAAAGAAACCTACAAGAATCCGTTATGAATATGAAAAAGATTCTGATGGTAACTTTAAAAAAGATGCTAGAGGCAAAAAGATTAAATATAGAGTTGCAGTACTATCTGGTACTAGAATTGATAAGTAGGAGGTAGCATATGAATAGAGTATTACAAAACTATAAAGAAAACATTATTCAACAACTTACTGATCAATTTAAATACACTTCAGTAATGCAAGTTCCAAAACTAGAAAAAATCGTTATTAATATGGGTGTCGGCGATTCAATCCAAAATTCAAAATTACTTGACGCTGCTGTTGAAGATTTAACAATCATCTCTGGTCAAAAACCTTTAGTTAGAAAAGCAAAGAAATCTATCGCTGTTTTCAAACTTCGTGAAGGTATGCCAAATGGTGTTAAAGTTACTCTAAGAGGCGAAAGAATGTATGAATTTTTCGATAAATTCGTTTCTATTTCATTACCACGTGTAAGAGACTTCAGAGGTGTAAACCCTAACTCTTTCGATGGTCGTGGAAACTACTCAATTGGTATTAAAGAACAATTAATGTTCCCAGAAATTAATTATGATAAAGTATTAAAAATTCGTGGTATGGATATTACTATCGTTACTACAGCAAAAACAGATGAAGAAGGCCGTGCTCTTTTGAGCTTATTAGGCATGCCTTTCAGAAAGTAAGGAGGAATGTAAAATATGGCTAAAACATCTATGAAAGTTAGATGCGCAAGAGGAAATAAATTCCCAGTGCGTGAATACACACGTTGTGAACGTTGTGGAAGACCACATGCAGTATATCGTAAATTCAAACTATGTCGTGTTTGTTTTAGAGAACTAGCATACCAAGGTCAAATTCCTGGCGTTAGAAAATCAAGTTGGTAAAAGGAGAAATAAATTATGGTTATGACTGATCCTATTGCTGATATGCTTACAAGAATCAGAAACGCAGCTGTTAGAAAACATGAAAAAGTTTCTGTTCCATCTTCAAATTTAAAACTTGAAGTTCTTCGTGTTTTAAAAGAAGAAGGCTATATTAGCGACTATGAAAAAATAGAAGATAACAAACAAGGAATGATATCGATAACTTTAAAATATGTTGATAAACAACCTGTAATTAAAGGTTTAAAGAAAATCTCTAAACCTGGTTTAAAAGTATATGCTAAAAGAAATGAATTACCTAAAGTTCTTAATGGTTTAGGTGTTGCAATCATTTCAACATCAGGCGGCGTTATGAGCGATCGTGCTGCACGTCAAAAAAAGCTTGGTGGCGAAGTTTTAGCATTCGTATGGTAGGAGGTAGTTTATGTCACGTATAGGTAATAAATCTATTTCTATTCCAAGTGGTGTTAGTGTAGAACTTAATGGACAAATCTTAACAGTTAAAGGTCCTAAAGGTACTTTATCTTATGAATTTCCAAAAGTAATTTCTGTGGAATTAAAAGATAATACAGTTCATTTCACTCGCCCTGATAATGAAAAAGAAACTCGTTCATTACACGGTACAGCTCGTGCTTTAGTTAACAATATGGTTAAAGGCGTTAATGAAGGTTTCGAAAAAGTTTTAGAAATCGTTGGTACAGGTTATAGAGCACAACTTCAAGGTAAAAAACTAGTTGTTCAAGCTGGTTATTCACATCCAGTTGAATTAGATATTCCTGAAGGTTTAACTATTACTGTTCCAAATCCAACAGAAATCCATGTTGCTGGTTGTGATAAACAATTAGTTGGTCAATTTGCGGCTGATGTAAGAATTATTCGTAAACCTGAACCTTATCTTGGTAAAGGTATCCACTACCGTGGCGAATTCATTCGTCGTAAAGAAGGTAAGAAAGCTAAGTAGAAAGGAGTTACAATTGAGATATGTTTACTAAAAAAGATAAAAATCAAGCACGTCAAAAAAGACATGCACGTATTAGAAATACTTTAAGTGGAACACCTGAACGTCCTCGTTTAGTAGTATTCCGTTCAAACAAAAACATTTCTGCACAAGTTATTGATGATGTAAATAAGATTACTCTTGTATCTGCTTCTACAATTGAACATGGAAACAAATTTGCAAATGGTTCTAATGTTGAGGCTGCTAAACTTGTCGGAAAAGCAATCGCTGAACGTGCTTTAGCAAAAGGCATTACAGAAGTTGTTTTTGACCGTGGTGGTTATTTATACCACGGAAGAGTTCAAGCATTAGCTGATGCTGCTCGTGAAGCAGGATTAAAATTCTAGGAGGTAACAATATGAAAAATAAAGAAGTAATTGTTCCAGAAGAAAAAGAATTTGAAGAACGTGTCGTTAAAATTAACCGTGTAACAAAAGTTGTTAAAGGTGGTAGACGTATGCGTTTTGCTGCTTTAGTAGTAGTTGGCGATCATAAAGGCCGTGTAGGTTTTGGTACTGGTAAAGCTAATGAAGTTCCAGAAGCTATTAAAAAGGCTGTTGAAGATGCTAAGAAAAATGTTATTGAGGTTAAGATGGTTAATACAACTATTCCTCATCAAATTACAGGTGTAGCTGGCGCTGGTCAAGTATTCTTAAAACCTGCTCCTGCTGGTACTGGTATTATTGCTGGTGGACCTGTTCGTAATGTTGTAGAACTTGCTGGTATTCAAGATATCTTCTCTAAATCACAAGGTAGTGCAACAGCAATTAATATTGTTCGTGCTACATTTGATGCTTTAAAGAACTTAAGAACAGCAGAACAAATTGCTGAACTTCGCGGTAAAGAAGTTTCAGAAATTAGGGGGTAATTACAATGGCTAAAACATTAAAGATTACTCTTACTAAGAGTCCTATCACATATGCAAAAAATCAAAGAGAAACATTAAAAGCTTTAGGCTTAACTAAGATGCAAAAGACAGTTGAAAAACCAGACAACGAAGCAATTCGTGGTATGATTAAAACTGTTGCTCACTTAGTTACAGTTGAAGAATAGGAGGTCAAGCATGAAATTACATGAATTACAACCTGTAGATGGTGCTAGACACTATAAAAAACGTGTAGGCCGTGGAACTGGTTCAGGCCTAGGTAAAACATCAACTCGTGGTCATAAAGGCCAAAATGCTCGTTCTGGTGGTGGCGTAAGACCTGGATTTGAAGGTGGTCAAACTCCTTTATTCAAACGTCTTCCAAAACGTGGTTTCACTAATGTCAACCGTGTTGAATACGCCATTGTAAATGTTAGCGAATTAAAAGCTTTCAAAGATGGTGATGTTGTGGATTTCCAAGCATTACAACAAAAAGGTTTAGTTAAAAAAGAACTTAAAGGAGTTAAAGTTTTAGGTAATGGTGAGTTAGCTGTTAAATTAACAGTTAAAGCAAAGAAATTTACTAAGACTGCTGAAGAAAAGATTAAAGCAGCTGGTGGAACAATCGAGGTACTTTAATAATGTCTAAGTGGTTCGCAAAAAACAAGAAACTTATCCTAATGATTTTATTTACACTTGTATGTTTAATCATTTGGCGTTTCGGAACTAAAATAACTATACCACTATTTGATTTTAAGAGTGTAAGCAGCGATTCAACTAAAGATTTATTTGGTTTCCTAGATATCTTTACAGGTGGAGCCTTATCACAATTCTCTATCCTTGCATTAGGTATCAGTCCTTACATCACAGCTTCTATCGTTGTTGAATTATTAAAATTAGATATAATTCCTAAGTTTGCTGAATGGGCAGAAGAAGGCGAAGAAGGTAGAGCAAAACTTTCTCAATGGACTAGATATATTGCTTTATTCTTAGCTTTTGTTCAATCATTAACTGTTATATTAGGTCTAGCAGCTGGTTCTGCTTCTCTATATTTCAAAGCAACTGTTGATATGAATGTCTTTACATATCTATATATGGCATTAGTTATGACAGCTGGTACTGCATTTGTAATGTGGTTAGCTGATCAAATGACAATGCATGGTGTTGGTAATGGTGGTTCAATGATCATCTGTGCTGGTATCGTATCAAGTATGCCATCAATGTTCGTTTCACTATGGAATCAATTCATTACTGGTACTACTGAAAGCCCACGTACAGCATGGTCAGTAACACAATTTATTATTATTTGTGTTCTATTCCTAGCAATCATTATTGCTGTTGTATTCCTAGAAGGTGTACAAAGACATATACCAGTTCAATATTCAAATAGACCTGGTTCTTATCAATTAGTTGGTCGTCAAGATTCAACTATTCCAATTAAATTAAATTCTGCATCAGTTATCCCAGTAATTTTTGCATCTACAATTCTTTCAATACCTCTAACGGTTTGCAACTTTATGGGTGTAAGTTCAGATAGCTGGTGGCACATTGTGTTTAGTTCATCTAAACCAATTGGTTTCGCTATATATATTATTTTAATTTTCATCTTTAGTTTCTTCTATTCATTCTTACAAATTGATCCTGATAAGATTGCTGAAAACTTAAAGAATCAAAATGCATATGTACCAGGTTATAAACCAGGTGAAGAAACTGCAGATTTCATTTCAAGAGTATTATTTAAAGTAACACTTCTTGGTGCAACTTATCTTGCAATCATTGCTGCTCTTCCAATCATCATTTCATGGATCTTTGGTTTAGGTTCATCAGTAAGTATTGGTGGTACTTCAATCATGATCGTTGTTGGTGTTGCAATTGAAACGGCAAAACAAATCAAGCAAGAAGTTGAAAAACAAGAATATCACGGATTCCTATAAGATTTAATTTAAGGAGTTATTAATTCGAATGCGTTTATTAATAATGGGCGCTCCTGGCGCAGGTAAGGGGACTTATGCTGATGGTATCTCATCATACTATCACATTCCCCACATCTCAACAGGGGACATATTTAGAAATGCCATTGCTGAAAAAACAGCAACTGGATTACTAGCAAAACAGTATATTGATCAAGGCTTTTTAGTTCCTGATGAAGTTACTAATAAAATCGTTAAAGAAAGATTACAAAAAGAAGATTGTTCAAATGGTTTTTTACTTGATGGTTATCCAAGAAATATTCATCAAGCAGAAGCATTTGATAAAATGTTAAAAGAATTAAACATCAAATTAGATGTTGTAGTTAATTTAATAGTTAGTGATGACTTAATCGTATCAAGAATAGTTAATAGAAGAATTTGTCCAACTTGTGGTAAAGGATATAACTTACTAACTTTAAAACCTCAAAAAGAAGGTATTTGTGATGTTTGTGGTTCTACTCTTTATCAAAGAAAAGATGACAATGAAGAAACTATTAAAAGTCGTCTAAATGTTTACAATGAGCAAACTAAACCATTAATTGAATATTATACAAATAATAAATTAATTATGAATTTAAATGGTGAAGGTGAAGCAAAAGAAGTTACTGAATATATTATTAAGGAGTTAATAAAATTATATGGTAACAATTAAGAGCAATAGAGAGATTGAGTTAATGAGAGAAGCAGGAAGAATTACTGCTTATGCCCATGAAATGGTCAGAAGAGCAATTAAACCTGGTGTTTCTACTTATGAACTAAATGAAATTGCATATAAAGCAATTATATCTTCAGGCGCAACGCCATCGTTTCTTAATTATAATGGTTTCCCTGCATCAATCTGTGCTTCAGTTAATGAAGTTGTTGTTCATGGTATACCAAGTAAAAAAACAATATTAAAAAATGGTGATATTATATCAATCGATATAGGTGCAATCTACCATGGTTATCATGGGGATGCAGCAAGAACACATCTTGTAGGAGATGTAAAAGAAGAAGTTAAACAATTAGTTAAAGTTACAAAAGAATCCTTCTTTGAAGGAATAAAACAAGCAAAACCAGGCAATAGATTGTCTGACATATCACATGCAATCGGTACTTATGCTGAAAAATATGGTTATGGTGTCGTTAGAGACTTTACTGGTCATGGTATTGGTACACATATGCATGAAGATCCAGCTATTTTCAATTTTGGTGAAGCAGGTCATGGTTTAATATTGAAAAAAGGAATGACACTTGCGATTGAACCAATGATTAATCTTGGCACATATCGTGTTAGAGTATTAAGTGATGGTTGGACAACAAAAACACTAGACAATCAACCTAGTGCACATTTCGAAAATACAATCGTTATTACTGACGATGGATGTGAAATTTTAACTAAATACGAAGGAGAACAATTCGATGTCTAAAGATGATGTTTTTGAAGTTGAAGGTATCGTTGAAGAAGTACTACCAAGTACTACTTTCAAAGTCAAATTAACAAATGGTCATGTTATCACGGCCCACGTTTCTGGTAAAATCCGCATGCATACGATACGCATTTTACCAGGTGATAAGGTAACAGTCGAAATATCACCATATGATATAACACGTGGACGTATTACTTATCGTCATAAGTAATTAAAAATATATTATTAAACAAATGGAGGTTTATTATGAAGGTTAGACCATCGGTAAAACCTATTTGCGATAAATGCAAAGTTATTAAAAGAAAAGGTCGTGTTATGGTAATCTGTTCAGCTTACCCTAAACACAAACAAAGACAAGGATAAGAGGAGGCACATAGATTATATGGCACGTATATCAGGTGTAGATATTCCTAATGATAAACATGTGGTAATATCTCTTACTTATATTTATGGTATCGGCAGACCTACTGCCCAAAAGATCTTAAGTGATGCTGGTGTTGATCCAGAAAAAAGAGTTAAAAATTTAACTGAAGAAGAATTAACAAAAATTCGTCAAGAAGTAGCTAAGTACAATGTTGAAGGTGACTTAAGAAGAGACGTTGCATTAAACATCAAACGTTTAATGGAAATTGGTAGTTATAGAGGACTTCGTCATAGAAGAGGACTTCCTGTTAGAGGTCAAAGAACTAGAACTAACGCTCGTACTCGTAAAGGCCCAGCTAAGACTGTAGCTAATAAGAAGAAATAGGAGGCGTCAATAATGGCTAAAAAAGTTGTTCGTAAACGTCGTGTTAAAAAGAATATACCTTTAGGTGTTGCACATATTCATTCAACATTTAACAACACAATCGTAACTATTACAGATCCTCAAGGCAACGCTGTTGCATGGAGCTGTGCTGGTGCTGTTGGTTTCAAAGGTAGTAAAAAATCTACTCCATTCGCTGCTCAAATGGCATCTGAAGCTGCTGCAAAAGCTGCAATGGAAAATGGTATGCAAAAAGTTGAAGTTATGGTTAAAGGTCCAGGACCTGGCCGTGAAGCTGCAATCAGATCACTTGCAGTTGCTGGTTTACAAATTACATCAATTCAAGACTGTACTCCAGTTCCACACAATGGCTGCCGTCCACCAAAGAGACCTCGTGGATAATTATTAATTTATAATTTAATAATTTAAATACATAATTCATATTTCATTTACAGGAGGAAAATAAATGAAAAATCTAAGCTTTATTAAACCTAGTATTACATTAGATGAAAAGTATATTAATGAAACAAATTATTGTAAAGTATATATTTCACCTCTAGAAAGAGGCTATGGTCAAACACTAGGTAATTCATTACGGAGAGTGTTATTATCATCACTTCCTGGTGCTGCTGCTGTCGCAGTTTCCATTAATGATGTCCAACATGAATTTAGCACGGTTCCCGGTGTTAGAGAGGATGTTACGGAAATCATTTTGAATCTTAAAAAAGTTATCTTTACAATTAATAGAGATAAAGATGCTGTAGGCAACTTTGAAGTTGACGGAAAAGTATATGAATCAACATTAGAAGTTGAAAATCCAGCTGACAGTAATGAAGAAAGATATTTAACTGCTGGTGATATCAATACTAATTTCATCCAAGTTATTCCACAAGATGAAGAATCAATGCCTGAAGTTACAGTTGTAAACCCTGAACAGGTTATCGCAACCCTAGCTCCTGGTGCTAAAGTTACTATGACTTTACGTATTAAAAAAGGTGTTGGTTATGTTGGAGCTGATGAAAATAAAAACTATTGTAAAAATGGTAACAACAGAGTTATTGGTTTAATTCCAATTGATTCAATCTTTACACCAGTTACTAAATGTCGTTATGAAGTATCTAAAACACGTTATGAAAATAATTTCAACTGTGATTTACTTACTCTTGAAGTTTGGACTAACAATTCAATCAAACCTACTGATGCTATTTCAATCGCATCAACAATGTTAGCACAACACTTCAATTTAATTTCTGAATTCAATGAATTGATTTCTCAACAAACATTCATTGAAGAAGTAGAAGAAACAAAACCAACAAATTCAAAACTAAAACTTACGATTGAAGATTTAAACCTTTCAGTTCGTTCATACAATTGCTTACGTCGTGCAAACATTCACACTGTTGGTGAATTAACACAAAAGACGCAAGAAGAAATGATGAAAGTTCGTAATTTAGGTAACAAATCATTAAAAGAAGTTATTCAAAAACTTCATGAAATTGGTCTATCATTTAAGAATTCAACATATGTATTTGATGATGATGAAGATGATGAAGACGAAATTGTTGATGAAGTTGATGATCTAGAATATGATGAAAATGAAGAATAATTAAAAGGAGATTATTAATATGTCAATGGGTTATCGTACATTTGGTCGCAAATCTTCTCAAAGAAAAGCATTATTTCGCGATCTAATTACAGATTTAATTATTAATGGTCGAATTGAAACAACAGAAGCAAAAGCTAAAGATTTAAGAATGCTTGCTGATAGAATGGTAACATTAGGCAAGAAAAACACTTTAGCATCTCGTCGTCAAGCAGCTAAACTTGTTCGTTTTGAAAAAGCTGAAGATGGTCAATTCGCTATTCAAAAGTTATTCTCTGAAATTGCACCTAAATATCAAGAACGAAACGGTGGTTACACACGTGTTCTTAAGCTTGGNNNGCTGCTTCTATGGCAATTATCGAATGGGTATAACAATAAAAAAGTAGTGTTAATCACTACTTTTTTGTTTTTATAATATATTTATGTTATAATTGAATTACAATTTTTTTGAAGGAATTAATATATTTAATAATATAGGAAATAAAATTAAAGTTTAGCAAAAATCATTTGTTAAATAGGCATTATATTAAGTGTAATAGGATTTTTTATTATATTTATTTATGAATTACTGAATATGAATGAAACTAAAGACGTATCCAAATAAAAAATATGCATATTTAAAATAGATTATAATAATGATTTAGATAATATTCATATTCAAGTAGGTTCTTTCAGCACAATTATTAATTATAATTATATGTATTATCAATTTATAATAAAATTTTAAAAAACAGTAATTTTGCAAGTACAACAAAAATATAATAATTTAATTTAATTAACTAAAATCGATTAGTATTTAAGTTGAACTATAGACACGTGTCTATGTTTTTTTATATACAAATTAAATTTGAGTAAATAATTAAACATAGTATAACGCATTATATATGAAAAAGTATACAACATAAATGGAAAAATCACTAAAATCATTAATAAGAA
>DBWT01000083.1:0-6554 GCA_002309035.1 Caryophanales bacterium UBA1231
AGTGGTCTAATATCTTCATTTGTTTTGAAAAATGAACCACTTAATTTATTAGTTAAAATGTATTCTTCTCTTTTATATCTTTGAGCTACACATTCTTTAAAGGCTTTTTCACTTAAACCACCAATGTATCCATGGGCAGTATCAAAATAATTAAAACCTTCTTTAATAAATAAATCGGCCATGCTTTTGACTTGTTCTAAGTCAACATGTTCCTTATCAATCATTGGGAGCCGCATTAAGCCAAAACCAAAACGGCCATGTACTTTTTCTAGTGTCATATTTTTTTACCTCTTATATATTATACAACAGCTTTTTGAAAACTTCAAGTATTAAAGGTCGTAAGTTTTGCCTACGACCTTTATGTTTATAGTATTTTACTAAAACGATAATTATTCTTTACGAATAACACCAGTTTTGATTGCTGCTTTCTTGACTTCTTCCGCAACCTTTTTGTGTGCTAATTTATCGAATGCGAAAGGAATGATGTAGTCTTTTCGAAGTTCATCTTCTTTCACGCATTCAGCAATTCCAATTGATGCGGCATGCATCATTTCAAGATTGACTGTTGTTGCTTTCGCATCGATTGCTCCCCTAAATAGTCCTGGGAAAACCAAAACGTTGTTGATTTGGTTTGGATATACACTTGAGCCTGTACCAACAATGAAGGCACCAGCTTCGATTGCATCATCATATGAAATTTCAGGAACTGGATTAGCAAGTGGGAAAAGAATAGCTTTTTCATTCATTGATTTAACCATATCTTTTGATACACAATTAGGACCAGATACACCAATGAAGACATCAGCACCTTTCATCGCATCCATTAAAGTTCCATTTAGTTTTCCTTTATTAGTTAATTTAGCTAATTCTTTTTGTGGTTCATTTAACCAATCAGCACCATCAACTAAAATACCTTTTCTGTCACAAACAATGATGTTTTGTGCCCCAAATGATAGTAAGAATTTCGCAATCGAAATACCTGCAGCGCCTGCACCATTAACAACAATCTTAACTTCTTCTAATTTTTTATGTGCTAGTTTTAAAGCATTAAGTAAAGCTGCTGTACAAACGATTGCTGTACCATGTTGATCATCATGGAAAACAGGAATATCTAATTCTTTTTTTAATCTTGTTTCAATTTCAAAACAACGAGGAGCTGAAATATCTTCAAGATTAATACCACCAAATGATAAAGCCATAATCTTTATTGTTTTTATGATTTCTTCAGTATCTTTGGTATTTAAACAAATTGGATATGCATCAACATCACCAAATGTTTTGAACAATGCACATTTACCTTCCATAACAGGCATACCAGCAGCTGGGCCAATATCGCCAAGTCCAAGGATGGCTGTACCATCAGTAATAACGGGAACAGTATTCCATCTTCTTGTTAATTTAAAACTATCGCTTGGATTGTTATGAATTTGCATACAGCTTTCAGCAACACCAGGGGTGTAGGCAAGTGATAAGTCATAAGTTGAATCAACTTTGACTCTTGATTTCATTTCGATTTTGCCTTGCCATTCATAGTGTTTCTTTAAAGATTCTTCTTTAATATTCATATTTATCTCCTACATTGGAATAAATGAAATAGATGCGGATAAGCTCATCATGATGAAAATCATACACCATAGAAGAGCGCCAGCATAAACATTACCTGTCTTCTTGTAAACCAATCTATTGAAAATTGGAAGGATACCCATCATCACAATTAATGGGAAGACCATATTAATATATAACCACATTTCAGATTGATCGGTTGCACTATAGTAACCATAATATACAGTACCAGTCTTAAAGTATACATAATAATTGATGATGATAATTAAGACTAAACCTAATGAGTTAGCTAAAGCTGAAATCAATAAGACTTTCCATTCTTTCATTCCTTCTCTTCCAATTGATAAGTTAACTCTAATTGAATTAGAAATATAGAAGACAAAGAATCCAGCAAGATAAATCAACCAAGTAACAAGGAAACGTTTATTAAGTGGTGATGCACTTATCAACATAAATCTAAAGTCTTGGTGGAATAGAGCATATGATGCAGCTACTAATCCATAGAAAGCAAAGAACATTAAAATAGCTAATAATAATGTCATTAATAGATTTAATGGTTTAACTTTTAAACCTTTAAATTTAGACCAATCAGCACGACTAGGAATGTTCTTACATCTTGCTTCAATTGTATAATATAGGTTTTCAATTAGGGTGATTCCAAAGAATAAAACTAAACCAATTGTACCATTAACTAATGCCCATAGGAAGACAGCATTCATCATACGTGCTGGGAATTTAAATGTATAAACATTACCAGCAGCTTCTGGGAATGCATCCATTGAAAGACGAGCAAGTGGAATATAATCAAGACATGCGATAATCATTGTTAAAACAATTGGTAAAACAAAGAGCAATCGTTTAACAAATGTCTTAGGTTGATATTCAACATATGATACATCGTTGTATTTCTTTTCAAGAAGAAGTTCAGCTTCGCTTCTTTCTTGTGCTTCATTTTTAACGCTCTTCATGAATGGTAATAATTCAATGATTAAATAGATTAAAGCAATAACAAATGTAAAAGCACAAACTAATGCTAAACCATTTGATAATTCTTGTAAGAACCATACATGATTATTATCTTTTAATGATGTTTCTAAATTGAAACATTGCTTAAAGAAATTAATTGTGTTCGCAATCGATAATTTATCATACATTTCAAAGCAGTGATTGATATCTTCATGGTGAATAACACGATATGTACAATTATTTAAATCACCATATTCATGGTCTTCTTCAAAGTATGTATTACCATTTTTATCTTTTTCATTGATATCATTGATGAATTTTAAACCTATTACTTCATATGCTTGGTTTTCATCTTGATATCTGAATGAACCTTCATCATATTTAGCATATGATAATGCTGCATTCATATGAAGTTTATAGAAGACATTAGCAGCTGAAGTTTTAATATATCCTGAAATATATAAAGCTTTGATGATTGATTCATTGTAATTGCTTCCTGAAAAATCAGCAGCTAATTTACATGCATCACCACCACCAGCTGAGTGACCAATAATACCAATTTGATCACGATTGATATAATCAAACTTATCAACATTGTTATAAACATATTGAAGTAAATAACCCATACCAGAACGCGCAACACTATAAGAGTTTTGAATCTTATTACCGTTCTCATCAAGTTTGTAATTGCCTTCACTATCAACTTCATAACCACCATAGGTAGTTGCACCTTGTGATCCTGGGTCAATAACAAAGACTACGCATCCTCTTCTTGTCAATTCAATCGCATATTGACTCATTGTTGCCTTTGTTCTTGTGAAACCAGGAACAACGAAAACCACTGGATATTGATTAGTAGCTGATGCATCTTTAGGTTTATAGTATGTATAACTAATCGATACAGTTTCATCATCGATTGTATATGATGTACCATTTAATGGTTGATCTTTATTGTATTTATCAGTGTCAGCTTTTGTAAGTGTTGCATCTTTAACAACAACACTGAAGCCTTTTGTCTCAACAATATGACCAGTAAAGCCAAAAACAAAGATTAACACTAAAGATATGATTGAAAGATAGAAGCAAGGTAATTGATACCATTTACGTTCTTTCTTTTCTTTAATAACATATGGTTTTAATTCATATTGTTCTTCTTTGTTATTCATTAAAACTAACAAGCAAAGAACAAATGAAACAAGTGTTGTAATTAGTAAACAGTTAACAATAATAAAACCGACATGGTCTTTTTTATTTAATCTGTTTGCTAATAATTTTGTCTTGTAAGATTCTAAAAATAAATTAGAAATGAGAACGATTAAAGTAATTAAGAAAAAGAGAAAATATAATTTATTACTCATTGAATAGAATAGAGCAGTTGTAAAGCCATAGATTGCTGTAAAGATGTAATTTACAATAATCGATATTGTTAATAGTTTCTTCTTCATATTCTACTCCATACATAGTGCTTGACATTCAGCACTCTTTAACCATTCCATAACTTTAAGAACTGTTTCACTATCAGTTAAACGATGAATTGTACGGTTCTTAGTTGTTCCGTTATAATTTACTTGAATTGATTGTGTTTCAAGAAGCATTTCTTCTTTCATACCACCAGTTGTTGTAACATTATCTACAGAACCCCAACCAAGCATAATATCAACGTCTTCATCAGCCATGATAGCTCCACAAGATGGGCCAACATTTCCTGTATATCCTCTGAAAACAATTGTCTTGATATCATCTTCACTAACGCCTTCGCTTCTTAAGTATTGATATAAAGCATTTTGAAGTTTATCGATAAGATTAATATCAAAGCCTGATGTCGCTACTTTATCATACCAAGCTATAATACAATAGTGATATACCTTTGGAATGTCATTTTTATTAATAAATAATGCCTGCATTTGAATTTTAGTATTACTTGTATATTGGGCAACATCCATGTAATGAATCATTTTGCCTGGACCAACAAATTCTTGTTTAAAGTTTTCATCTGTTGCTTTAACTTTATCAGGATTTAAAACTGTCCAACCATAAAACTTATATCCACTTGGAATAAAAGAATCTGGTAATGTTGGTGTTTTAGCATTTTTAAATTGTGTAATAGATGCTGTTCCTATGACTTCTTCATCACAAAGAAATGTAATTGTTAATTCTTTTTCAAACATACCTGCTAAGCAGCTAGTTAGAAAGAACAACATGCATACTAAAATGAGGCTTGATAAGATTTTAATTGTTCTTTTCATTATTGAGTAATACCATTAGGTTAATTATTCACTAATACCATTAGTTAATAATTGAACAACCTTTAAAGTGAATAATGAACCTTTATTCATTATACCGAAATAACGAGAATCATTAGCAAAAATACCAGCGCCTACTAATGTAGCAGATTCTACAAGGATAGGATCTTTAGTAGAAATTACTTTACCACCGATACAAATATTAACTTCAGCACCTTCAGCGATTTGTGCCTTAACTTCAGTATTGAAACCAGCAGCGTTCTTATTTTCTACTGTAACAATTTGGAAGTTATCAGAACCAATTAAATTACTTAAATGTGTTGATAAAGTTGATATTTCATCCTCTGTAATATAAATACTATCATTATATGATAAATGAACATAGATAACGACTTTTTCTGCTTCAGTTAAAGCATCAACTAATGTTTGTGCTAATTCTTTATTTTGTGCTGTAGGAAGAATACCTACTCTTCTTGAGCCCTCACTAAAGATATGTGCTAAAACAGTCTTGTTTTCAGCTACTAATTGTGGAGTTTTAGAAGTAATAGTGTTACCACCGATAACTACGTCGATATTCTTAGATGCTCCATCTTCAAGTACTTTACTATTAAATGCATCTGCTTTAACACCTTCAACTATTACAAGTGTATAGCCATCTTCACCATAAAGGTATTTTAATAATTTTTCAAAAGTAGCTATTTCTTCATCATCTATATAAACTGAGCTTGTAGCACTCTTATGTAAGTAAATAGATAAAATACCATCACCAGCAGCTTTTTCTTGAATAACAGGATATAGATGAACAACACCTAAAGTTGCATGATCTTTTAGATCATCATATTTTAGACTTGCATCTTTTTCTGCAATTAATTCTAATTCGCCATCTTCAGTGAATGAGAATCCTAAGAATTCATGATCATCATCAACTGTGATTTCAGGCATAGTAATAGCTGTTTCTTTGTCTTGAAGAGTAGTAATTTCTTCAGTATCACCATGAACATGAACTTCTAGATTGATTTGTTCAACGTAAACTTCGATTTCATCTTCTTCTAGTAATTCTTTGAATGCATCTTTACCAGCTTCAGTATTTTTAATCCATTCATATAGTGAAATAGCAGCTTCGTTGCCTTCAGCAGTTGCTAAAATAGCAACTTTTCTTGATGTTGGAGTTGTACCCATTGTAACATCAGTTTTGCCTTCATTACCATTAAGTAGTGAAACACCTGCTGCTGAGTTAATGTTGTTACCAACACCGATTAAGATATCAACGTCAGCATCAGTATTTACTAATTCACCCATTTCAGCAACAGTCTTTGTTGAATAGTTACGTACAGATACTTTTTCAAGATCTTCTGCTGTAAAGCCAAATGCTTTTAAGTAAGCGATAATGTTCATGTAGATCATTCTAACTTGTGTTTCATCAAGATAACTTGTTAGTTTAGGTACTTGTTCACCATCAACTTCTTTAGTGTCAGTGCATTCCCACCAACCAATAACAAGTGTATAATCTTTTAGTGGATCTTTAACATCATCAACAACTAATGTTTCATCAATTTGCATATGTTGTTCTTCAAAATAAGCATATAAATTTAATGAACTATTAATAACTAATGTTGCTAAATCAACTAATTCACCATCAAGTGTCCAACCTTTAAATTCGCTTCCACTCTTAAATGGTGCTTCGATTTCTTCAGTAATTGTCTTACCTGCTTCAACTTTTAAAGTTTTATGTCTAACTTCTTCATTGAAGAAAACAACTGTATAAGTAGTGGTAGTAGGTGT
>DBWT01000083.1:6624-41100 GCA_002309035.1 Caryophanales bacterium UBA1231
TAAATGTTTAATTTTCATAATGTTCCTTTCTAATTGGCTTCTAAAGATGTGATTCCATCTTGCTTAAGCCAATTGTAAATATCCAAAGCAAGGGAATTAGAGGTCAAAAGATGTATCCATCTTCCTTCAACATGTCCCATAGTGAGACCTCCTTCATCACTATTAGGATAGCAATCTAAATATTCTAAATTGCCCGTTGTGCTTACATTGGATTTCCATCCAACCATTAAATCAACAAAGCCATCTTCTTTGATTGCTGTACAACTATCTAAGACTTTACCGCTATAGCCTTTAACCATAATCTTTTCAAGAACTTCATCTGTATATCCTTTGTTTTTTAGATATGCTTTTAATGTAACCAACCAATCATTAATAATTGTTTTATTTAAACCAGATGTTGCTTCTTTATCGTACCATGCGATCACAACTGAGGCTTTTGTGTAATCTGGTTCATTATTAGTAAATGAAGTGTTTGAAACGATTGCTGCAGCAATCCTATTTAAAGTATTGATGACTTCTGTATTATCGCCATAAAGAGAGACATTAGTAACATCGACACCAAAGATTGAACCGAAATGAACTAAACTAGATAGATATGCACCATTAGCATTTTGATGACGTTCATCTGTATCATATAGATAAATTGATGTATTTGCTCTTGTCATTTCAAAAGCAGCACCAACATAGTTTACTTTTAAGCCTAGTTCAGAGGCTACATTTGTATATGCTTGGTTCAAAGCTCTTTCCATGTCTGTTTCTGTTGTTTGAGGAACAGAAGCTAAACCGCCTGGAGATGCCCATGTTTCATAAAGATAGATTTCAGCTTTTGGTTGTTTTTGTTTAATGATTTGTTTTAATTTACTTACACTGTTTTTAAAACCATTATAATCATTAATTGGAAGTGTTGATTGTTCTTGAATAATAATATAATCATATTCATTGTTATTAATCAATGAATTAAATTTAGAACATACTTCTCTACTATCATCAAATAGGTAAGATAGTTTCATTGAACCTTCAACAACAAAATCATAATTAATGCCTATGCCAAAATAATCACCAACGAGTTTGAATAAAGCTGGAACTAATGGATTTGTTGCATCATTTGAACGATATGTAAATGAATTACCAATAAACAATACTTGATAACTATTCCATACAACATATTCACCATCAACAATATGGAAATATCCACTTCTTGGTGTTTCCGAATACATATATAAATTACTTAAAGTAATACCTAAATCATTATATGTATAAATCTTTGTCAATGAATTAAAAGTGTGTTCACTAATTATAATCACACTATTTGGAAGTAAGATTTCTTTATAACTTATTCCATTAAACAAATAATCACCAAGACTAATGATTCCATCATCAATAATAATGGAATCAATTCTTTTAACAAGAGGATTCCAAGGAACCATTTCTTTTGATTGATAATCTTTTGTATAACCAGCACCACTAATTCGTAGTGAATAGTTATTATCAACCTTTTGAACAATGGCTTTTACTGTTCCATCATTATTCTCAGATATATCATATTCTTTGTAATCATAATTATTTTCTTCTTCTTTATCATTACATCCTGTAATCAAACAAAACATAAAAATCAGAAGAAAAACATAAATTATTTTAAGATATTTCATAACCTTTCCTCTTTATGTAAACGTATACATTGTTATTATATCATTTTTCGTTTCTTTTTTAAAACATAATACTATTTTTATTTTACACATTAAATTATGAATAATCATTGATGCTTCTATTAGGCAAAGTGATGTATATCATATTTGAAACATTAGGTATATTACAAACAATAAATGATTCTACTATTAGGAAATTTTCAAGAAGCAAATTTTAAATGTATTGATAATAAAAATCAAAAAATATATATTTCAAAACTCGTTATTATAAATTATTTTGCATTTGTACTTCAAAAATAATTTATAAAAAAGCAGTTCCTTTATTATCGAACTGCTTTTCTTTTATAAAATCTCCATAAACTATATTTATAGTTTAGTTATGGTTGTTTTGATGTATTGTTTTATGATATATAAATAATATATTATCACTCGATATTTTCAAATAATCCATCAAGTAATGTGAAGAAATCTTCTACCTTTAAAATTCCTAGTCCTACATATATTTTATAATATTTACATTGGAACATTTCAAATATATATTCAGGCATATATTCAGCCCATTCATCATAAGTATATAATCCATATAAGCTTACTAAAGAATCTAAATATTCTTTATCATAGGTCATATTTTCCGATACCTTAAAAGTAGTTGTAATTCCCTCAAAATCTTCTATTGTTAAAGATAGTGCTCCATTTAATATTGCATTATCATTATATGCTGTACGTATAGAATAGCATTCTTTTATTGTTAAAATACATTCTGTATATTCTAGTGTTGCTTCCACTACTTGATTTCCATTTATCATAACAAATTTATGACCACAGAAATTCTGATAATTATATTGATTGATGAAAACAAATTCGTTTAGAGTCAAATCAAAGAATCCATGTTCATTAATAACATCAATCATACAACCATTATTAAATGATAAACTTATTAAGTAGCATTCGTTATTACCGTGATACCACCACATTGTAACAGGTTGAACTTCCAAGTATCCCTCATAAAAATTCCAGGTCCAAACCAAATCACCTATTTTAACGTCTTTTATTTCTTTTTCTGTTCCATCAGCCATCAATACAAGAGTATCGCCAGAAACACATCCAGAAGACTTAAATGTTGCAGTAATGGTAACATTGTTAGTTATTGTGCCAGGATTACCCGTCCATGCATCAAAAGCATAATTACTATTAGCAGTAGCAGTAACCGTTGTTCCATTAATAGTTATCTTATTATTATTTACACTAACCGTAGCTCCATATGGAACATTTGCAATAGTCGATGGTGATACTGTGCCATTTGCACCTGCTGCAATCGTAACTGTAAATTTTTTAATTTGCCATACTGCATATAGTGTTTGAGCAGATTGCCCAACTTGATATGTTGAATCGATTAATGTTCCATTTTCTTGTTGAGTATACCAACCCATAAAATCATATCCAGTTCTCGATAAAACAGGAAAAACAATATCACTATATGGCGTACCAGGAGCATAATAATCATATGAACTATTAGAACCATTATATGTAAATCCATAACTAAATGTTATTTTTGTAGCTGAAATCCATTTGGCATATAAATCAAATGAGCTAGAAATAGCCAAATTGGAATCAAATTCTTGACCAACACTACAAGATGAATCATAATACCATCCGTCAAACTGATATCCCTCTCTCGTTGGATTACTTATTATTGAATATTGTTGATTGTCATTGTAATATTGACTAATTATGCTTTGTGTTCCATCATTTAAATAATGATTTACTGTATGGTCTTTTGGTTCCCATTTTGCATACAAAATAACATTCCAAATATTATTTGCTGTATCATGATAAATATTCTCATCTAATACATTTCCATTAATTGAATATATTCCATTATTTATCTGAATCATGACACTTTCGTTAATTGCAAAATTCAAAACAGATCCACCAATAGTAACTGTCCATCCATATGGTATATATTCTTTTGTGATGTCAGTTGTGTCGTATGTAATCATTGGTAATGTAATATAAAAGTTTCCTGTATTTGTATCTTCTACTCTTGTTGGATTATAATTAGTATAACCTGTAAAATTATTAACATATTCTACCTTGATTGGATCATAATCATAAAAGTTACATAATAATGGTATTTCAAAATCAGCTAAATCTAATCCATATGAACTTGCAGCATTTTCAAGTGCTATAAATGCATTTAATGAAATACTATTTCCTATTAACTGTTCCATAGGTGGTGTCATAGCGTCTATGTATATAATCCAACCCTCTGAAACACAAACTTTATTATTTATTTCATATATTGGAATAGGAATAGAAATAGGGAAATTACTTTCATAGGTAAATGTTGTAATTGCTGGATAATTTGTGACAGCATTAGCACTTATTGGAACTGAATTATTCAAAATCATATTATAATTAAGACTATACTGTTTTGGAGTCCATGAAGCATAAACATTACATGGATCATTTGGATAAATAGTTGTTCCAGAAGCACTATTGTTATTTGCAAATTTCCACTCAACAAAGTTATAATATTTTTTCTGTGGTATATATTCATCACCGGAAAATGTATATGTATCATTTGTTGAATAAATCGTAGTAGAATATAACAATTCGTTTTCATCATAGAACATTAGAACATATGAACTAATATCTGCTTCAACTTTTTGCCAATGATATTCACCATTTTCTTCTACCGATTCATAATTTCCATTTGTTAAATTTACTTCAACAATAGTATTATCAATATTTTTGTTTTCAAAACAAGGGTATACTCCACTATTTTCATAGTAATCCGTATCTCCTTTTTTTGTTCTTATTAATTTATCTGTAACATTAGTCAAGTTATTTATTATGGCTCCCTCGACAGTTGTTCGGATTTCACCACCTATATTTCCACTATTAATGGTCATGGTTCCATTATTAACCATGTAGCCATTACACGTTAAGTTAAGTGTGCAATCTTTTTCTAAAGCCAATGAGCCATTAACAACTTTATCAAAAGCTAGAAAAATATTACTTAATGAAACAGAAGCACCTTCTTCAATAATCATCATCGTACCAGGCAAAAAAATGAATGGTGTATTTGATAATGATACAATTGAATTTTTCTGTATAACTATATCCAAAAAGCTAATTGGTACTGCTAGATAATGATTGCTATATTTTTTACCAGTTTCAATAGTAATAGAAAACATTAATACACTAGCACTTATTTTAAACTTATTGTCCTTATACTTACCATATAACTCTATTACGCTTTTGCGATTATTATCTTGATTATCAGATGTAACTTTTGTATTAGGGTCATTACTCTCACTATACGAAGATGGATTCAAGTAATTAAATGAATAAGATGTTCCATATTTGAGAATATAATCATTATTGGTAGCTCCAGAATCAGGAGAAAACAATGAATTCCCACTATTAGATGCTGAAATTAGTGTAGTTGTAATAGGATGATATTGGCTGCCTCCCGTAATATACACGAATACATTCATTATTGCTCCTTTATATATCCTAATTGGACATGAAATATTATTTAATTTCCAATTATAAAAAGGAAAAGCACCATTATCCTTTTGAGTATTAGCACTCGAACCAGCAGCGTAATCTATTATTCTCATCATCTCACAAGTGTTTGAACCTGATAATGAATATATAATACCCTTTCCTTTTGTATATCCGAATGAATACAAATATGATCCGCTTGACAACGTTAAAATACCATCATTCATTAACACACCATGTTGCTGAGTTTGCCCATAAGTAGTAATATCTGATTCAACAAAAATATTTGATGTTGTCTGAACTGATACATTACTTGGAATATATAAGCAACTTGCAGTTAATTTTGATGTTCCACTTCTCTCTCTATACCCCTTATTAGAATGCGAATCAGCTAAATTTTCATCTGGAACAATAAGATTACTAGTTATAGAATAATTTGAAGAATTATATATTTGTGTTAAACCATTTCTCTTAATTAAATCTGAAAAACTTGTAGTTACATAGGACGAATTATTAGCGTTAGCCGCTAATGTTATTTGTGAATGTCTAGCTATCGCATCTTCTATAGTGAAATATTTACTTTGATTTTCATTTGCATTTGGTGTATAGTTTGGTAAATAAGCAGTCTTATATTTTAAAATAATAACATTACTCAATGAATAACCACCATTTGTTAATGAAATAGTGACACGATATGTGCTTCCAACTACACTTAAATATGTTTCTTTATTACTACTTATATTTGAAAATTGGCTTTTAACGGTTGCAGAATAAGTGTTTCCTGTACGAGTATATGTGAATGATAAATCTGTTATTTTTGAGATACTATATTGTGATTTATCAGTTAATGCTGGTAACCCATTTTCAGTTGCAAAAGACAACTTATCTTTGATATAACTTTCAAAATTAGCACCCCAGGTCTTTGTCGAACATTCATCATAAGCCAACTCTATTACTGCATAATCTTGAATAATATAATCGCTTATTTCTCTGTTGGAATACACAGGTGTAAGTGCATAAATTTTGGTCCCAACTATTCCAAATGAAAACTCTTTATGCTCACTTGAGCCGCTTTTATAGGTTATTCTAAATTCATATTCTCCAGCGTTTGATGGCAATGATGTAGTCCAATCATCTATTCCGTTTTGACCGGCATTATAATAAATATTATATTTACTATTTATTTCATTTTGCGTTACTCCTAAAAAGTCCCAAATATTCCCAGAACTATCTGTAAAAACATTAATCGAATTTCCTGAATATGATTTTTCCTTCCCATCCAAATTATTCGCTATGTATGTTAAGCTATCTTTTTGAGGAACCAATTGCTCACTTTTCAAAAGTTTCCAAATTGATCTATTATCATTTTCTACTTCTATTTTTAACTCAAAATCTACATTTGCTATATTGTTTTTAAACGAAACAAAATTTATCCCTGATAATACATATTCTACATACATATATAATCTGACTGAATAACTCGAGTTGATATTATTATATGAAACTATATTTGTAGAACTTGATCCACGCTCTGTAAACCCTGCAGCAGATACTTGTTGCACTACTTTTGAAGATATAGAAACACCATTCATTAGATTTAAACTATCTTTTTCTAATAATTCAAATTTTAAATTGAATGAATTATTTTCAATATTTAAATTTTTTGGAATCAAACTATAGTAACATCTAACTACTGCAGTGTTATTAACTATATTATTCGATGAAATATCTAAAAAACCTGTATCATAATACTTGAAGGCGCTAATATTTCGTCCTGCTGTTTCATAATATGATGACGATGTAGTTAAATCAAGATATTGTCCATAATCTATAACATCATATGACACAACATCTTCAATTTTCGCACTTCCTGAATTACTCCCAATACCCCATGTGGCAAAACCAACTCCAAATAGAGCCAATGCCACTGCAAAAAAAAGTATTGAGAAAAAAGCATATTTATTACTCATTTATATTTACCTCGTTTATCGTATATGTTGTTAAGTTATAATAATATAAGTACAAACATTAATTAAATAATTATGAGCATTAAAGAAATCCATTTTTTTACATCAGAAAATCGACAAAAAAATAGTCTCTAAAAGCCCACATTTTGATACTATTATATTATATCATTATTGTAAATAAAATGTATTTATAATGATAAATTATAGGACTTTTTGCGTATTTTTAAAGTATCACAAAATGGTGACTTTCGTATATGTCAATTTAAGTTTTTACAAAATCTTTAAAAAGAATAACGATTATATTTCACTATCATTTTTCAATCATTTTTGGACCAAAACATATGAATTGTTACATTTCATCTCAACAAAATTTATATCTTTTCACTTTACATTATCATTAGCGAGTTTGTTCCATGAGCATAATCAGTCAAATAATAACAATTATTTCCTTTATTAAATCACATCGATCAAATATTTTTATGAATAAACTGAATATTAAAAAGAACAAATGTTTTCAAACATTTGTTCTCATTTTCGTTAAAGCCCATATCGATTAACGTAATAATTAGTTTTTTGTTATAACATTCAATAAGTACTTTTTATATATAATTACATTATGATAAAAATTATTATTATGGTTTTTTAAAAAATATTTATAATTAAATAGAATATTTTGATTTATGTCTAGTAACTTGATTATAGAAAGTTTTAGTATTATACTCAATCATAAAAAGAATTAACGTATTAATAACATAAACATATTTATCATCAATAAAATGTTTATATTGGATGTCAAATAACTCAAGATATTTATCATGTGTAACATAATTTGCTGTAGGCAAGATATATTGATTATTTATTATGTAATGGAATTTTAACAAATGATGATATGCCAAGCTAACAAATAACGCATAGCTGTGATGTTTTGCATCTTTATATTTGCTAATTTCGTTAACTAATTGTTTATAGTTTTTTGCATCTGCATTTAATACTTTTAATTCTTTGAATCTATCATCTGGTAAATGACCAAAATGTCTATACGACTGCATCATAGGATAGTTAATGTATAATTTACCATTATTTGTTGAGTCATTAAAGAATTCCAACATCAATCTGATCTGTTCAAATCGAGGATGATCTTGTTGTGGCTCAAAATCAAAAACAAGTATTATATCACTAAAATCTTGTGATAGTAATTTTTTCTTTTCTTTATCTTTTTCAAATTCTCTCAATAATAATTTAATATCGAGAGAATCATCAATATGATTATTATTAATCAATATATTTGCTAAATTATGAATATTTGTATTGTAAGTGACTATTTCATATTTTTGAGATAAATTCATTTTTTCGAACAAACGATTAATGAATTTTTCTTCATCGTTTGTACCTTCCACAATAAACAAATATTTACTCATCAAATTCGCCACTCCTTAAGAGTTTTTCTAAGTTATGTCCCTCTCTTAATTCCCTTGGAGTGCGTTCAATAAATGACTTAATAGTGCCGTTTGAGATTGTAAAATAGCAATCAGGTCTTAATAATTCATTAGTTGAAATATAAGTGTTATGAGATGTCAAAATAACTTGTAGAGTTTCCTTCTGTTTCAACATTTCAAGTACCTTTTTAGATAATGAAAAATGATAGAAAGCATCAAATTCATCGATGAATAATAATTTTACACCTTCCATGTGTTTATACCAATAAAATAAAACAAGTAATGCATGTGTTCCAGATGATTTGACTACCTCAAAGTTTATAGGTTTAGTATTATCACTATTCATAATTACTAATAATCGTTGAGGAAGCAATGTCTCTGCAGTAATAACATCTAATTTAAGATTTAATCCTCCAATTTCATTTAGAAATGTTTCAAATTCATTAACATAATTATTGTTGATAATCCACTGTGTTATAAAATCAACACCATTTTTAAGCCCAATATACGAACTCTCTTGTAATGAGCGGAAATATAACATTTTATTTGCAAAATCATATATTTGTTTAATAATAGAATTCTCATTGTGTGATGCATATGAAAGCATATATTTAATAAATGACATGTCAAAATAATAATTTTCATAATTAAATGATTTATATCCAAGTTTATCCACATTGAAAGTAATAAATTTTTTATTTTGTAAATCACAAGTGAAAATAGTATCTTTGCCCACTTTTAATTGTTCATATATTAAATGATTAGGTTTATCTTTACGATATTCATATATTATTTTAATATCATTCAATAATAATTCATAGTGAAAAGATGCATATTTTTTTTCAGAATTAAAATTTAAAAAACTCGATGGATCATTTTGTATAAAGTCAGAATTGTTAGAAGTTAAAGTACAAACAATATCAAATAGTGCGAAAGCAAGATTAGTCTTTCCGCTACCATTTTTACCAAATATAATTGCATCCTTGACAACGCCATTTGTAAATAGTGCATCCTCATTAAAATAATAATTATGTGACGAGCTTAAATCCAGTGTTATTTTTTCATTAAAAGATTTATAATTCTCAACACTAAATTTTGTTAGCATAAGTACCACCTCCGTATACATTATTTTACTACAAATATAAAAAAATGTCAATGAATATCCGTAAAAAAATTACGGATTTCACTGACTTTTCTTTTTTTATTTAATTATTCATCTTTCTCCCAGATAGCATACAAAGTTAGACTAGTCATAACAGGAGTCAAATCTGTAAAGAAACCAGTTGTAGGTCCAACTACTGCTGATGTTGCCCAACCTTTAAATGTGTAACCAGTTCTTCTAGGAGTAGGGATTTTATTAACAAGATATTCACCATATTTAGCAGTTAGTTTATAATAATCTGGAAGTGAGTGAGGATCAACTGGTGATTCAGGATCATCATTTGGATCAAAGTAAACAGTTAAATCATCATTTCCTTTGTCAAAATCAACTAACATAGCCCATTCAGTTTCAGTAAGTACATAAATCTTTCTATAAGTAATATCAAAATAATAATCTCCTACGATTGCATTTTCAACAATATGAACATTATCTGGATGTGTAGGTAATCCTTTGCCTTGGAACCATAGTGATGATCTTGTAAAACTAATAGGCACTACATCACCGCTAGTATAAGTGATAGTTAGAGTTAATGTTCCATTAGATTCATCTGGTTCAATTGATTCAATACCATTACCTGTTTTACCTGCAGGGATTGTGAATTCTACTGTTTTGCCATTTGTAAAGGCTAATGAACAATTAATTGATCCATCTTCTTGTGGTTCAAATATTGATTGATCAACATCAATACCATTACCAGTTTTACCTTGTGGAATTTCAATTGGTTGAGATTCTTCGCCATCTGAATATACTAAATACATGAAGTATTTATCTGTACCTTCATCATATTGTGATTCAACACTTTCAATTCTAACACCATCAGGTACATAGAAAGTTGTTTCTTTACCTTTTTCCTCACCTTCTTGTGGTGTTAAGCGTACTGTAACTCTTGTTCTTAGTGAATCTTTTTCACGAACAACGATGATGTCATCAACGCTAATACCATCTTTACCATCAAGACCTGTTGGAATTATTTCTTCTTTGAATGAATCATATTCATCGTAATATAAAACCTTGACAACGATATCATTGTCATCATTTCTTGATAGTTCAATGTCTTTTACGCCTTCAGCATCTTCTTCAAAGAAGCTACAGCCTGTAAACATTGTTAATAAAACAACTAGTATTAAAATAATAAATGCTTTTCTTTTCATATTATTCGCTCCTTGCATTTTTCATTAATTCCTGAACATTTGGCGTTTGTGGTTTATTCTCATCCAAATCCCATAAGTAATTTTCTTTTGCACATCTAAATTTAAATGGTTCAGTACCGATAACAACAGTTACGGCCTTCATCATCATATTTTTGTAGTATGTAATCATACTACCAGTATTTGTTAAATTAAGGTATGTATCTAATAAATCAATTTCCATTTCTTGACCCATGCTTTTAACAAGGTCAGCATCAAAATTGATTTCATTGTTATTAGTACCACCGCCATACCATGCGGCAATAACATTAATGTATTGTTTTCCATCAGCTCTTGTGATTAAACGTGATGGAGAAGCTTTTGTATATAAATAATCTTTAATAGGGAAGAATTTATCAATGTTAACTTCAACCGCATATTGTTCACCAATAGATGCAGCCATCTTTGTGATATTTTCATTGATTAAACCTGAAATATCTAATCCATCAACAGTATTATGATCTAAGTCAATTGTTTGGAAATTGTAGAATTTACATTTACCAACAACATCAACTTTAGAACGATATGAAATACCTGAAATATTGTTTGTTTTGATTTCTGAAATCTTTATACCATCTTGGGTAGGTAATAAACCTAATAATTCAGAAACCTTTGATGGAATTTGTGAATAAAGATATGGACCATTAAATAAAACTTCCGAACCAATTGAAGATACTGATGCATAATAGAACATTGTATCTTTAATTGTCATTGTTGATTTAAATTCAGTAGGTAAATGATCAGCATTATTTAAACCTTCTTGAAGTTTAAGAAGTGATGTTCTCATCAATTCTTTACTTGTGAAAGTTCCTTCTAAGAATTGATTGACTAAATTATCACCCATTGAATAAGGTTTTAGATAATCATTTAAAGTATAACGATTCATTGTACCATCAGTATTATAGTAATCCATTGTACGATTAGTATTCAAATCGACAAATTCATTACATCCAGTCATTACTAAGAAACATTTAGCATATTGAAGTAAACAGTTATCAATCATTAAATCCATGTTAGAGAAACTTCTAATAACATTTTTACCATTTTGTACACGTGAATTCTTGATTGTTATGTTATCACCCATAACTTCAATTACTGTTCCAACATAATTTAAGATATCAAAGAATGAACCAAAATCACAATTCTTAACTGTAACATCATCAACTAAAATACCATCACCATCAATTAACAATCCACAGTTATCTTGGCCTAAAGCTTCGATTAAAGTCATACCATTATGATCACCTAGTGAATAGAATGGTAGTGGACCTTTAAAGATATCTTCTTTAGCAGGTTCAGGAACGAATAGAACTGTATCATCTTCTAAAACAATTTCTGATCCACCTGATGGATAAGTTAAATTATGGAAGTTAATTGTATAACCATTACCATAAAGGTCATTTTGAAGTCTAAGTCCGACATATAACTGATCACTGATTGTGTTTTTAGAACCTAATTGAGCAATTTGTTTATTCCATTGTTCAATGAATCGATTATTATATGTTGTACTATAATGATATAAAGTATCTTTAGTAAAAGTTACTTTTGATGTCTTTAAATCAACATCACCAAAGCATTCAACATTGTTTGCTTTGTATACTGGGTTATCATCAACTATAGTGATTTTACCCTCAGCATTTAATTTATAAGTGTTTTCAAGTGATTCAAAAGACTTACGAAGAACTGCGACTTTCGAATTTTCTGAAATGTATTTTAAATCACTATAAGTATAGACATTAATACCATCAACAATTTTGAATTTGAATGTTGAAGAAATAATACCTGATTCATCATCAAAACCTAATTCTAGTGTTGCTTCACCTGGCATTATTTCACGATTAAATTTAATAATGCCTGTACTAATATCATATGTGAAGTTATCAGTTTGGCTGACAACTTTTAAATGTTTCATCATTTCATTTGGAAGTACTGTAACATTAAGTTTGAACTCAGCATCTACTTCCATGCCTTCTTTTAGATCAGTATTACCAATATAGATATATGGGTCAATATTAGATCCACTTGCTTTAATATCAGTATTGATTAAAACAGCACCTGTTTCATAAATCAAAACTGTCATTGAACGATATACTGAACCTTTTTCATTGCTACAAGTGACGATGACTTCACCTGCTGATTTTGTAACTAAATAAGTTTGATTGTTAACGACTTTAATTTCTGCGTGTTCTTCTTCACCTTCGTTTTTATTGATAACACTCCATTTTAAACTATTATTGATAGCTTCACTACCCCTTTGGTTAACACCTTCGGCATGAAGAACATAACCATTAGCTGAGTTAGTTAGTTTGAAGCCTTCAACATCACGATAACCCCATTCGATAGCTGCAATATCCGCATCAACTAAATTGAATGTTGATGTAATAGTAACAACACCTAATATTGCGATTAAGAAAGGAATCAATAAAATAACAATTATATTTTTCTTCATTTAGTTCACCATATCTAAGTCTAAGAATAGACTATTTAGATTTCCTTTAATATAGAAGAATATTGGAATTGTGATTAAAATAAAGATACCAATTGAAGATAAGAAACAAATACCAAGACTTATACCTTTAAAGTTTAAGAAAAATGATATTGCTGCAAAAATCACAGGAAGTAAGTATGAAATAAAACTAGAGAAAATTGTATTCTTTGGTCTTTTGTGTTTGATTGATAATTCTTCTTTTAGACTTACTAAAGAGAAGACTAAAAGTAAAAGTATTGAAAGAACTATCATCATTAAAAGTGTAAACCAATTAATCATACCAAAGATTTTCAAAACAAATGTTGTAACAAGTAATGCAATAACACTTAAAATAAATGGGATTGCGACTTTAATTGTTAATTGTTTACCAAATGGAATTGGCATAACTTTCATGACTTTTATTGTTTTCTTTTCCATCGAAATGTAAACACTCGAACCTTGTGCAATCATCACTGTAAAGAACATCACAATGATTGTATCAACAATATTGATGAATTCAGGTACAGCCATTGAATAATAAGCAAATGCACCATTCATAAAGATTGTATTTAATGCCTTAATTACTAAAAACGCTAAGAAAGGTTCAACAATTAATAATGATGTAAATGATGTTGAATAATCAGCATTCTTTGTAAGTAAACCTAATTCTTTTTTAATAAGTGCTCTTGTTGGTTTCATTACTTCAAGTGGTTTTTCAATTACTTTTTTCTTTGAAGCATAGCTAATGTTACGAACAAAGTTATAAGCGAATATAGCAATACCAGCACCAACAATAAAGACACCAATACCGATAAAAAGGTATGGAATTAACGAGCGATAATTTCTCAATATAAACGCATCAAATAAGTACTTAATTGGTATTTCATACTTCTGTAAATTGATTAAACGATTAATGAAACTTTGTGAAACTAATTGATTAATATTGCCACCAGCAATAAAATTAATAAATAAGTTTAAAACAATTGAATATAAAACAACGACTAAAACATAAATAGTTAAAGTAACAATAAATTTTAAAACAACGTGTTTCTTTAAGAACTTTAAAACAACGTGTAATGGATATACAAAGATTAACGCAACACCAATTTCAAAAAGGAAAGATAAAGCTGGATAGAAGATTCCTAAATAATAGAACCAAGAACCTTTACCAACAATTGATGCGAATGCGATAAAGAGTGGATATACAAACATAAAACATGTTGCATAATGGATTAAAAATAGTAAAACTAATTTTGATCCAATAATTGCTGAATTGCTTACAGGGTGAACAGATAATTGTTCAATATCTCTTTCATTAAAGAAGAGTTTTCTTGCTTGAAAGACACCTGATATAATTAACAATAATGAAATAACGAATAAGAATAAAGTCATAAATGCGTTATCAGCATTATTAAAACTCTTTATTTTATTCAAGATTGAAGTAAATAAGAATACTTCAATAGCAATAAAACTACCAATAAAAATAAGTCGAACTAGTATTTTTATAATTCTAGATGAAATATTCTTATTTGTTCCAAACATTAAACGGAAGTCTTTATATAAGAGGTCTATCATGATTTACCTCCATATGCTTCCAAGAAGATTCTCGATAATTGTAGACGTTTGTTAGGGTCACGATTTAAGTCAAGTAATGCTTGTACTTCACCATTATTGATAATGGCTACTCTATCACATATTTTAGCCACTAGTTCGATGTTGTGGCTTGTAACAAATACTGTATTACCATGGTTAGCATATTCTCTCATCATCTTTTTAAGTTCTTCAACGGCCATAATGTCAAGACCTACTGTTGGTTCGTCAAGAATCCAAATCTTAGGTGAATGAAGAAGGGATGCTACTAAACATAATTTTTGTTTCATACCATGAGAATAATCAGAAATTGGGTTATCAAGTTCTTCTAAATCAAGTTGTAATCTATTACATAGATATTTAGAACTAGATTGAAGAACACCTTCACTTAAACCATAAATAGATGCGATAAACTCTAAATAGTCACGTCCTCTCATTTCTTCGTAGCATGTAGGTTCTGATGCTACATAGCCAAATGAGAATTTTGCATCTAAAGGTTGTTTCGTAATATCGAAGCCATCAATTAAGATTTCGCCACTATTAAACTTCTTAGCTCCAATCATACAGTCAATGGTTGTTGATTTACCAATACCATTACGTCCGATAAAGCCCAATAGTTCACCTTGATACACGTCTAAACTAAGCCCCATTAGGACTTCTTTTTTTCCATATGATTTATATAAATCTTTAATGCTGATGGCGATTTCTTTTGCTTCCATAATTAACTACCTTTTTACTTTCAAGAACCATGCTTTGTTATCTAAAACAAATGTATATTTAGAATGGCACGTTGTACATGTATAAATGTCATTGTCTGAAGATATTGCACGTGCCTTACAAATAGGACAATATCTTGTATAAATGTCTTTATCAATCATTGCTTCTTTCAATGATTCATCAATAAACATCTTGATTAATTCAGCTTCTGTTAAAGCTACTTTGTTTAATTGAACATTATCATCATCGTATAAATTCCACATTGTTACGACGAAATGATTGTAATCTAATGAAATAACATCATCTTTAACTAGTTTTTCTAGTGATGCCAAATCAGCTAAACAAATTAATTCAACATCATTAGTTACACCTTTAGTAAATGAGCATTTAATAATTGGCAACTTTTTAGCAATATTTAAATGTAAGTCGAAACCATTCCAGTTAAGGTAGATAGTATCACCTTCTACCTTAACTAAAGTGGCTTTTCGTTTTTTGAAGTTTTGTAATACTAAATAGAAATAGTATTTAGTAAAATCACTATATAAACTTTCAAAGTCTTCATAACGAATAAATTTCTTGTAGAATTTAAAACAATAATTATAAAGACGATCTTTTAATAATATGTTAGTTGGAATAACTTTACGATTACTTAAATTACATTTCTTGATTTGTTTATAGAAGAATGTATCTTTTATAAAACGAATCTTTTTTAATTCTTTTTCGATTTTGGAAATCGCATACTTAACATCTTCATTTGTGTAAAGATTGTTTTTATATGATAAAGTCGGTAAGAGCGAAACGTAAAACTCTAGACTCTTTTTTAAATCTTGTTCAATTAAATTAATTAGCATACCAATGAAGATATTTTCATAGATTTTAATTTCATCGATATGTTCATGGTAGAAGACTTCCTCAGGTGACATTTCACCATCTTTGTCGCGCCATAATTTAGGGTCATGACATGTCATAAAGAATGAGTCATTCTCGATGTGACCAGCAAGGTCAGCACGAATGATTTCATCAACATCAAAACTTCTTATGTGCGGATGTTTAATGATGGTAATAATAACACTTAGGACAAATGAAACTTCATCGAAGAATTCTTTGTCAAACTGATAGTTATGACCTTGGATTGAGAAAAGATTCAAATCGCCAATGAAATTATAAATATCATTTAGAGATTCGTGTTTCTTTTCAAAACGCATAATATATTCGATTGTATCTTTTAATTTTAATTCTTCGATGATTTTCATAATTATAACCTTCTCATGATACTTTGGATTGTTTTTTCGCTACGTACTAAAACGTTAGTTCCGTATGTTTCACCAATAATTTGAAGTAATTCTTTTAAAGCACCTTTAACGTATTCTTCAAAACGACCTTCAATTTTACTGATGACTTTACGAGATAGTAAGAAGTCAATGGCTTCTTCTTTTTTGCCGCCTGTTGCGACATAAACTGGAATTAATTCTTCGATTTGGTGAAGAATTCTGTTACCAAAGACGATATCGAATTGTTCATAAATAAAGTTAGTAACTTTATATAATTTATCAAAGTCACCTTGTGTCATATGGAATTCTTTATTTTCTTTAGCTTCTTTGTATAATGACATTAACTTAGATTGACTTAGTTTAATAGGAGCTACGTCACCTTTAACTGTAAAGGCTTCATTTCTTTCTTCAAAGTCGATTGTGATAGCACGGTCATAAACCTTATCGGCAATTGTGAATGTCGAATCATCCTTATTGGCTGTACCAACGAAGAATGAATTTTCTGGAATTTGTAATGTACCTTCCATCAATTTTGCTGGTGGAATGAATCCATAAGGTAATTGCATAATCTTTAATTTCCATTCATCTACTGGGTATTCTAGAACTGATAGGAAGTCAGCGAAATAATATTCGACACGTGAAATGTTCATTTCATCTAGAACGTAGATATGAATCATATCAGGATTATAATTACCATGATATAAAGCTAGTAAGAATTGTGTTTCTGTATATGTCTTTGAGAAGTCATTGAAGTAACCAATCAAACTAGTTTTATCACGCCATGTTGCTTGAACTGGCACGAACAATAGGTTTGCACCTACATATTTAGAAAAATAACGTGGTAGTGAAGATTTACCAGTACCTGATAGACCTTCAAGAATCATAAAGTGTGAAGCACCAAATGCTGAAATGAAGTAACGGATTGTATCCATTGAGAAGTATAAGCCTTCAGCTTTAGCAAGATAATTTCTAAAGCCAATTGCTAATTCTTCTAAAGTTACATCATCAGTTTCTACTGATTCAATAGAATAACCATCATATTCTTCATCCATTGTTGAAAGGGCAGGGAATACTCTTTCACGTTCACCTAGTTCAGTTGCTTCTCTGATTGATGAATCAGAAAGCTTACCTTCACCTAAGCCAAGGCTTGATGAACCATTAGCATCAGTATCAAAGTTAGATTGAACATCTTCAGATTCTTCTTTTTCAAGTTCATCTTCGATAACAGGTGCATCTTCAGGTTTGAAGAATCTAAATGGTTTATCAACTAAAATGAAGTTAACGATGAATAATAAGATACCACCAATGAAGCATACAGCAAATACATAAAGTACTGTTGTAATGAGTGCTGTCATTCCTATAAATCGTAAAGCTTCAACAACATTGACTTTCGCAATTCTTAAAACTAAGATTGCTACACCAAATGATAAAACAGCACAAGCTAAGAATGTTAAAATGTAAGTAACAATCATCTTGAAACTATAATGTTTCTTACCATTAACAATCGCATAACGTCTTTCATAGAGAATTGCTGCCATGAAAACAATAACGTAAACAGCAACTAAAACTAAGAAAATAAAGATAAAACGTTCTGCACCTTCACTTATCTTTGTATATCCAAAAACATCTTGAGCAAGCTTTAAGATAAAGTTTTTATTTGATGTTAAGCAATATCCTGTAAATAGGAAAATAAAAGAATATAAGAATGCAAAAGATAATGCAACTAATGTTTTTCTTGTAAAATAAGTTTTTCTCATAAATTTAATTTCCTTTATTTATTAATTTTATATTCATACAAAATCTCTTCATCACCCATCTTAACTTTCTTAAGTAAATGATCAAGTGATTCTGTATTAACTTGTTTATTTACAAAGCCATCTTTATTAAATACATAAATCTGGTCTAAGTATGAAATCGTAATTTGGTCAAATTCATGTTCTTCTTGATTTTCATCAATGAATTTAACCTCTAAGTTATCATAACCAACTATTTTAGAAAATTTTTCAATTTTTTGTTTTTCTTTTTTTGTCAAACGTTTTAAGAAATAATCAACTATCAATAGCAAATAAAGTAAACAAAAAATCGTGGTAATTCCAATTGGGTTTTGTAAGAACAAAACAAAATGACCGATTACAGGAAGTCTCTTCCCATTGTATTTGCCGACAACATCATTTAATGATGGTTCGGTCTTATCACGATCATTATTGGCATCACCACGAGTTACGTATTTTGTTGTTTCTCCATTTTTTATTTCTATAATTCTATGTATTATGTTCTCATTTTTCGATGCGTCAAAATAGCATATGACGTCATACACTTCTAAACTATCTTCGCTTTCAACCTTTTGAAGAAAGATGATATCACCTTTTTGGAATTGATAATTTAAGACTTCGTTATCCCCAGTAAACAAATAGGGATTTGCCTCATTTTTGAAACTCATGGAGCCACTACCGACTACCATGACCGTGGTGCTTCCAATTTGTGGTGTGCCACCTTTGATTTTGGCGATTGTAGCATAGATAATAAATGGAACAATAATAACGATTAAGGCATAGAATAATATATTCTTAATCACTCTAATGATTTTATTACGCTTAATGACACTAGGTTTTTTGTCATTAATCATTCTATCAATTAGTTCAATATCTCTTTTATTCGTTGACTCAATTTCTTTAACTGATGATTTTATGTAAACATAAAAGATTACCGTTAAAAGAATTGCTGCTACAACAATAATGAAATATGGAATCAGCCTTCCAACAGAAATAAGAAATGGAAACATCATACAACCACCTATCTAATATTACCTTTAATAATGAGGTTGTATTTTGGACTTACTTTGCTTGAATCTTCTTGGATTGCGGTTAACTGATTTTGGAGTTCAGTATCATCAATCAATCCTTCATTGAATTTATCATAGATTGATTGTAATTGTTCTCCATAACCGTAAACGTAAGCACGAAGGAAAAGCAAATCTCTTTTAATATCGTCCATTGTAGCATTCATTCCTGATGGATCTTCATCAAAATATAAACCTGGGTTCATATAATTGAATGCAGATCCCCATTTGAATGAAATTGTATATTCAAATTGAACTTTTCTTGTATCTTCATTAGATACTTCCAAACCATGTCCTAAAGTTAATACTTTAGGTTTTGTATAGCACTCAGGTACATCAATATAACCTGCAGCTACAGCTTGTTCAATGAAATCTGGAAGTTCAATTGAAATAGTTACATCTCTTAAAACAGAAACGGGACCAATCACCCCACGAATAATCATCGTTAGTGATTCAGACCCAAATTCCGATTCTCCATAATGAACACGACCACTTATATCATTCAAATGTGGTTCAAATGAGAAGATAAAGCCTTCAAGGCCAGTTTCAAGTGATGTAACTAATACTTCATCAACTGAATATTCATTAGTGACAGGATTATAATATTCTTGTAATTTGTATAATTCGATTGAATCAAATTCCAAATTAGCAGATTGAATAATACCAACACTAACATTTCCGCTTGATTCCGACTTCGCGGAAGAAGACATCATCCAACTGGCAAAGCCAGTAGATACTAAACCAATTCCTAAGAAAACTAATAAACCAAATAGAATAATCTTACGCTTATAAGCGTTTCTAGTTAATCGTTTTCTAGGCATAATAGGTTACCTTAGTTACTATTCAACGTGTAAATCTACTTTTAATGTGATTACTACTTGAGCACCGCTATGTGAATATAGCTTATTTAAAATAGCATTTGCAAGGTCACCATAACTATTGCCACCTTCGCCACCAACTAAGTCAGCATCTTTATATTTGCATCCAGCAGCGTTTGCAGCAGTAGCTTCAGCAGCTGTGATAGGTTCATCTACATCTTTAGTATTAAAGTATGTATATGGATTTACACCACCAAATAGTGCGCCCCATTCATATGCTACAGTAATGTCGCATTGAATTGCACCAGACACGATTGATTTTTCTCCATAACTAATAAAGTTAGTTGCTTCTACAATAATACCATCTAGTAAAATATTATTAGTTGTACCTTCTTTTAAAGCTGCAGTAAAATCAACATCGGCAACATTAGTGAATGCAGATCCATCTTCTCTTGCAACTGATACTCTGAATACTAATGTTTTCTTTTCTGTTAAATTACCTTCACCAGTTAACCAACCTGTAGTAGCACTTGCAGGAGCTGTGAAATTTACATTAAGAGCATCACCAGCATTTTCGCTACTATCTAAAGGTGTAACAGTGATATTTAAACGGTCATCACGAACAGTTTCAACAACTAAATTTCCTGTTTTTTCTTTAGCATCACCTGAGCTAATAACCCATGTTGCGAAACCAACACCAACTAGCATCATAACTGCTAATACACTAAGCATTAAAGCTATAGTTCTTTTTTTCATATATGTTTTTCTCCTTTGTAATATTATAGTTTTTTATTTTTTAATTTCTAATTAACTTTTGCAATTGCAACAGTAAATGTTCCGCCATTAACTGTGTAAATATAATTCATAGCTAATTCGGCAAGTTTTGCATACGTAACATTATTAGATGAACTAATCGCGTTTCCGCCATATGTTAAATTACTAGCTTGTGCATTAGTTAAATCAGTTCCTGCCAATACAGTACTCTTATCAGATTTATGACTATAGAAGTATGCATAAGGGTTATTGCCTCCAAATAAAGTTCCCCATGAATAAGTAACAGTAACAGTTGCAGTACCTTCACTTGTAAACACCAATTTACCTTGATCATCACCAGATGTTGGAACAGAAGCTGCACCAGACGCAGTAAACGTTGGTCCACCAATTAAATAGCTATCTAAAGTTCCAGCAGAATGGCTAGGAGTTAATGTAAATTTCGCAGAAGAAACACCATCTAATTGTACAGTGAATGTTACACTTAAACTTTCTGCATCCATAGAAGCAAAAGTAAACCATGCATCACCAGCAGGTGTTGCAGGTGTATCAGGAGCGCCAAAAATAATAGATCCAGAAACATCACTTACTATAATTTGACCATTATTTTGAACACTATAAGCTGTGAAATTACCTGATTTTGAATCAGACATATTTCCTTGAATTACCCAACCCGCAAAACCAACACTAACTAATAGTACTAGTGATGCAACAATTAGTGAAATTGTAAGAATTCTTTTTTTCATATTAATCTCCTTTCTAAAGATTTTGATTAATTTTTATATTAATTTTTGTATTTAGTAAATCTCACCGACTTAATACTTCTATATTATACCACAATATATTTAATCAATACTATTATGTGTATTATATATAAATTGTTGTGAAAAATTGGAAATAAGTTGGTTTTAAATGGTTTTTTGATATTCTTTTTTGACTAATACTCTATTATTTGATATAATAATCATATAATGAGGTGTTAAAAATGCGTATTTGTATATGTGATGATGAACAACAAGAATTATTGAAAACTTCACAGTTAATGAAGGATTTTTTAAATAAACAAAACATTAATTATACTTTAGATACATATAATAATGCTAAAGTCTTAATGAATAAAGTTGATTTGTTTTTTGAAGAAGCAAGATATGATATTTACCTACTTGATATCATTATGCAAGTAGAAGGAATTGAAGTTGCTAAAAAGATTAGAGAAAAAGATGAAGATGCTATAATTGTCTTCATTACTACTTCACGTGATTATGCTGTTGAAGCGTTTGGTGTAAAAGCAAATGATTATTTGCTAAAGCCAGTTGAAGCAAATGAATTCAATAAAAAAATGGCTGATGTTTTAAAACTTTTACAAAACAAAATTAAGACTTCTTTCGCATTTAAATCACAAGATCATACTGTTATTTCTGTTTCAATTGAAAATGTTGTTTATATTGAATCAATCAATAGAAGAATCTTAATCCATTTAGATACATTTGAAGAAATCTATTCGCCAGTCATTAGAACAAGATTCCATGAAAGTGTACCTTTTGATTTTGAAAAGCATAATTTTGTTCATTGTCATTCTTCATACATTGTTAATTTAAATCAAATTAAGAATATTGAAAAGAATGGTTTTATTACTAAAACAGATGAATTTGTTCCTATTTCTAAACATTATTATCAAGATGTTAAGAAGAAATATATTGACTACTTAGCTGGTGAATAAAATGGATCATTTAAAAGTCGTCGAAATTATCATTTCTGTTTTTGCTTCACTTTCATTTTTAATTGCTGCGGGATTTAATGATTTCAAAAAGTATTGGTTTAAAATTCTTATTATTTTGATACCTTTTAGCTTTGGATTAATCATTTTAAATTACATCTTTTATTATTTAAAAATTGAATCATTAATTGGTTTATCATTCATTTTAACTTTGTTTTTACCAGAGTTTATCTTATTGATCGTCCTTTTAATTATTGCTAAAAGAAAGATTCATTTGCTTTCTATCTTTACAGCAAACTTGAATGCTTTCTTATGCTTTTATATGATGTTTATTATTAAATCATCATTTGGACCATTCGTTGATAATCCACAAGTATTAACAATAATTATTTATTTGATATCTACTCCTATTCTTTTCTTGTATCTTCGATTTGTCTTCATTCGCCTACAACAAATAGTAGAAGAGTATTCACCAAAACAATTATGGTTATTAACACTTTATACAGTAGCAATCATTGGTGAAATTGTCGTTTATGCACTTCTTCTTAATTTAACAAAAGAAAAAATTTTGAGATTCTCAATATTTAATGCGGCAATACTTAGTGTTTATTTCATATCTATTTTTGGTTTCTTTGTATTCTTAAATGATTATAAAAATAAAAACCTTCGTTTAATGAACCAAACAGTTAACAAAAAACAATTAGGTATGATTGTAAGCTATGTTAAAAAGCAAAAAGATAATGAAAACAAATTAAGAATTGTTAAACATGATATGCGTCATATTTTAAATAATATTGCATCGCTTATTCAAACAGAAAAATATGATGAAGCTTTAAGCATCATCAATTCATACAATGAAGTAATCGATTCATCATCTTTTGTTCAGTATTGTAAGGATCCAATCATTAATGCGATACTTTGCTATTTCAAATCAAAATGTGATGAACAACAAATACCATTCACAATTAAAGTTAACAACTTTGAAGATTATTTAGATATTCCATTAGAAGATATATCTTTAATTATTTCTAACATTTTAGATAATGCTTATAATGCTGCAACAAAAGCAAGTGAACCATTTATCAATTTCAAATTCTTAGAAAATAAAGGAAGATTAATTCTTCAAGTAACAAATAGATATAGTGGTAAAATCATTTATGATGCTGACCACTTACCAACTTCTTCTTCAAAAAATCATGGTACTGGTAGTAAATCAATTAGATATTACGCTAAAAAGAACAATCTCTTTGTTGATTATCAAATCAAAGAAAATATTTTTACAATAACTATTCTCTTTAATGAATGACAGTCAGGAAAAAAATCCTGACTGTTTTTTATAATAATGGTGAAAAGAAATCAAAAATTAATACAATAAGTTTTTTGAAGATGTTGACTTTTTTAACATCTTCTATTTTCTTTTCTTGTGATGCATTCATCACATTGATAAAATCATTCTTTAAATCATCATAAATATCTAAGTTCAACATTAATGATGCACATTCAAAGTGATGGACTAAGCTACGATAATCAAAGTTGATTGTACCTAGGATTGATATTTCATCATCTACTAATATATATTTTGAATGAATAAATCCTGGTGTGTATTCATAAACCTTAACACCTGATTCAACTAATTCTCTATAATTAGATTGAGTAATCCAAAAGACGATTTTTTTGTCGGGAATGTGTGGAACAATGATTCTTACATCCACACCTCTTTTGGCTGCTGATTTGAGTTGATTTAAGATTATATAATCAACAATCAAATATGGTGTTGTAATATATAAATATTTCTTAGCCGAATTGATGATATTTAGATATGCATTTTCTCCAATATATTCATTATATATTGGTTTAGGTCCATCACCAAAAGGTTGGACTAAAACATCATTTTGAATGTTGTGTTTTTTAAAGAAATGATCAAAGTCTTGATCTTTTTCTTTATAATTGGCATTCCATGTTGTTAAGAAAAGAGCTAGCATTGAGTTTACCGCATCACCTTGAATCTTTAATCCATTATCTTTCCAGTAGCCAAATGGATGAACTAGATTAATATATTCATCCGCAATGTTAATTCCACCTGTGTAACAAATTACACCATCGATAACGATAATCTTTCGATGATCTCGATTATTGTGTGCTGATGAAACAAATGGAATGAAAGGGTGAAATTTAAGGCATTTTATGCCCATTTTGGCAACTTTCTTGTTGAAACGAATATTTAGATTACGAACAGAGCCAATATCATCATAGATGATTCTAACATCAACACCTTCTTTAACTTTGACCTTTAAGATATCTAATAATTCATTTAAGAGTTGTCCTCTTGAAAAGATAAAGAATTCTAAGAATATATATTCTTTAGCATTCTTAATGTCTTCTATTAAGTCCTTATATATATCTTCACCACTAGAATAATATTTAAGCTTGTTGTTTTTTGTCATTGGAAAATTAGATACTCTTTTTAAATAATTGGATTGATCAACGTATTTGTCATCAATTTTGACACTATCATCAATCAAATATTTATTTAAAAGATTTTCATAATATAAATACTTTTTTGATCTTCGTTTTGGAAAGAACTGTTTTCCAAAGGCAAGATAACCTATTACACCAGCAATCGGTGTAATAAGAATAAAGACAATCCAAGGAATTTTTAAATTTGGATTTTGTTTTTTGTTGACTAAAAGAACAACAACTAAGTAAGCAATTATTCTTGTTACTAAGAATACATATATATATCTTTCACTTAAAACAAAAATAAAATAAGCGATTAAAGCAACTTGACCAATGACAAGAAGTGTATTGATAATAAATCTTCCGAATATTGATTTGATAAATCGCATATCATCCTCCTATTTAACTTTGGCTAAACCTTTTAATGATGTCTCTTTATAAGCTAAAGACATATCCTTTCCTGTTTCTTTCATAGTTTTAACTACTTCATCAAATGATATGATGTGATGACCATCAGTTAGCATTGCATATTCAGCAGCATTGATAGCTTTAGTAGATGCTAAAGCATTTCTTTCAATGCATGGAATTTGAACTAGGCCTTTAACAGGATCACACGTTAAGCCCAAGTGATGTTCTAAAGCAATTTCGGCAGCATATTCAATTTGGTTAGTATTGCCACCTAATAAATAACAATAAGCAGCTGCTGCCATGGAGCATGCAACACCGATTTCACCTTGGCAACCAACTTCAGCTCCACTGATTGATGCATTAGATCTTACAACTTCACCGATTAAACCAGCAACTTTTAAAGAATCAATAATTCTTTTCTTATCGATTTTTAAAAGATTGTATGAATAATTCAAAACAGCTGGTAAAATACCTGATGAACCACATGTTGGAGCTGTCACAATTAGACCTGATGCTGAAGCATTTTCTTCAGAAACTGCTAATGCACCTGCATAAATATATGCATGAGTATATAAATTATTTTCTAAATAGTTTTGATAAATATCTTTAGCTCTTCTTTTAACATTTAACCCACCTGGTAAAATATCAGATGCCTGTTCACCTCTTTCGATGGCATTAAGCATAACAGCGAAGATCTTTTCTAAGAAACTATCTAAATCTTCAAATTGATCGACAATTTCAGGAATTGTTAATTGATGAGTTTCGCTATATTCCATGACATCTTTTAAGTTTTTAAATGGATAAGTATCTTCATTTTTATTTTTAGGTAAGATATCACTTTCAATATTACCACCACCAACGGAATACATAAAGATATCATCAATTGTTTGACCATTTTCTTTAATAATGAATTCCATTGTGTTTGGATGTTTTAAATTGGTTTCTTTTTTATTAAAGACTATTGTAGCATTAGGAAGTGTCTTTTTAATGACAACATCTGTTAAGTGCCCAACACCAGTTAAAGCAAGCGAACCATAAAGAATAACAGTATATTCTTTATCTGGATATTTTTCTTTAATATATTTAGATGCTAGTTGAGGGCCCATTGTATGACTAGAAGATGGGCCATAGCCAACTTTATAGATGTTTTTAATTGATTTCATGCTATCCTAGTTTTCTAATCTCTTCAGCAATCTTTAAAGCACATTTTTTGTAGCCTTCTTGTGTTAAATGAAGAGAATCAGAACATTTATAATAATGAGGGCCATCTAAGAGAAGTGAATATAAGTCGATGACTTTAACACCACGTTCTTCCATTAAGAATTTAGCATGTGTGTTATATTCTCTAACCCATTCATCGCGATAATATGTTTTAGTGTAACCATCTTGATCTTCATCCATATTGTAAATTGGTGTTGTTAAAGAGAAAATTGGTGTTGCTTTAACATCACGAATTAAATCAATCAAACGATCTAACATATGTAGATAATCATTTAATGGTGTTTCGGGGCGTCCTAGTGGATCTTCATGATTCATATCCCAGTATCCCGCATTAAAATGAACGATATCAAATGGACCATACTTTTTGTACAATTGATTAAATTGCCAAATAGTATAGGCAATAAAACGACCATTATCATCTGGATCGTAATATACTTCATATTCTTTTAATTCTTCTTTCACAAAATCATCATATCCCATTCTAATGGAATCGCCTAATAATAATACTTTTTTCATAATACACTCCATTATTTATATTTTCATATTATTTTACCATTTTTTATTTTCTTTTACAATCATTACACCTAATGATACCCTTAATACACAACATTTGAATAAAAAAAGACTACTGATAAACGAAAGCTAAACGTTTATATGTAGTCTCTTTAATTATCTTATTTTTTGTATGTACTTGGACTAAATAAAATTAAAATAGGGAATAATTCTAATCTCCCAGCAATCATCTCTAAAGATAAAACTAATTTAGAAAAGTTTGAGAAGATAGCATAGTTTCCATATGGACCAACTTTAGATAGACCAGGACCAATATTAGAAATACAAGCAAGAGATGCTGTAAAGTTTGTTGTAAAGTCATAACCATCAAGAGATATCAATAATGTCGCAACTGTTAAAACAAGCAAGAAGACAATAAAGAAGCTTTGCACACTTGATTGTGTATCGCTACTAATTGGTTTCCCATCAATTTTTACTGTTTTAACTTTGTGAGGATTAACCATACAACCAATTTTATTGATTGTTGATTTAATCAATATAATTACTCTTGAAAATTTCATACCTCCACCAGTTGAACCTGCGCATGCACCTGTGAGCATCAAAATAATTAAAATGCCATGAGAGAATGCTGGCCAAGTATCAAAATTGGTTGTACTAAAACCAGTGGTTGAAATAACGGATGCTGTTTGGAAGAAAGCTTGTCTAATCGTCATTTCTAAGTTTTGATATATATGATAAATATTAAAACTAATTAAAACAACTGATAGGAAAATTGTGACTAAGTACCAACCAACTTCTTCTGATTTAAAGGCATCTTTAAATTTACCAATAATTATTAGATAGAAGATTGTAAAGTTAATGCCAAATATAACCATGAATGAAGCAATAACATATTGATAGTATGCTGAATAAAGTTCAACAGAAATACTATTGATACCAAATCCTCCAGTACCTGCTGTACCAAATGTATACACCAAACTTTCAAAAACATCCATTTCATGGTTTGGCCCTAAGAGTAAGAACAAAAATTCAGTAATCGATAATGCGATATAAATAAGATATAAAATTCTTGAAGATGCCTTCATTTTCGAAACTAATTTACCAACAGTAGGGCCAGGTGATTCTGCTCTTAAAATATGAACACTTGAGCCTTCATTTGATTCAGGTATAATCGCTAAAATAAAGACTAGAACACCCATACCACCAACCCAGTGTGATAATGAACGCCAGAATAGAATACTTCTACCACCAGCAAGTAAACTATCCATCATTTCAGCAGTTGTGATTGTGGCACCTGTTGTTGTGAAACCACTAGAGATTTCAAAGAATGCATCAAAGAAATTTTTATAATATCCACTAATCATTAGTGGAATTGATCCAAACAAACTCATGACGAGCCAACCTAATGCTACAATGACAAAGCCTTCTCTGGCTTGAAGTTTACTATTGACTTTACCAATATTTAAAAGTAAACCTAAAACCAATAAGGCAATAGATGGGATAATAAAAGCAACATAATTAATGAATGCTTCTTTATAACAAAGAGCAACAATTATTGGAAGTCCCATCATTGTTGACATCAAAATCATGATTTTGCCAACTAATTTTCTGACAATACCAAAATTCATATGCTACTCCAAGATATCATCCAAATCATCGATGAATTGATTAGCAAGCGAAATGACAATAACTGAATCATTTGCTTTGATTTCCACGAAACCATTAGGAACGATAACTTCTCGTCCTCTAATAATGGATGCGATCAAATTACCAGGTTTAAGATGTAAATCTTTCAATGGTTGATTTAAGATTTTACTTGTTGGTTTAGCATTAAATTCGATAGCTTCAACTTTATTATCAAGTAACTTATATAAATTAATGATATTTGAACCATGTTTATTAGCTTTACTTCTAACATACGAAATAATACGTGATGCTGTTAAGTCTTTAGGTGAAACAACCGATGCAACACCAATTGTATCGATAATTGATGAGAATGAATGTTTATCAACTTTCGCAATAATCTTGTTGATATGTTTTTGATAAGCATACATTGAAATAATGATGTTTTCTTCATCCATTCCTGTTAGGGAAACTAAACAATCAACTGAATCAATACCAACTTCTTCAAGCAATACTTGATCACTTCCATCACCATGGATGATTGTTGCTTTAGGGAAAAGTTCTTCTAAAACTAAGCAACGCTCATAGTTTTGTTCAATGATGGTTACATCATATTTGTTTTTAACCAAAGCATCTGCTAAATATGCACTAATTCTTCCACCACCAATAATCATAACTTTTTTGATTTTTGATTCTTTCTCTAAGCCAATCTTTGATAAGAACTTCTTGATATGTGTTCTTTCAGCATTAACATAGATTTTATCTTTCGCATGAATCTCAAAAGTACCAGTAGGGATAATTACTTCATCACCTCTTTGAACAGCACAAATTAGCATCTGCATTTTGTATGTTGCAAAAATATCCACTAATTTTCTATTTACGAGTGGTGAATCATCAGGAATATAGAATTCAACTAAATCAACCTTGCCATCAGCAAATCTATCAACATGAATAGCTTCTTGGAAATTGATGATATTTAAAATATCATTAGCTGTTTCCCTTTCGGGGTTGATTGTCATTGTTAAATCCAAATGAGCTTTCATTTCTTCAACTTGCTCATTGTATTCATAATTTCTAATTCTCGCGATTGTATTTTTTGCACCTAACTTTTTGGCGAAAACACAAGCTAAAATATTGATTTCATCACTTGATGTTGATGCAATAACGATGTCAGCAGTTTTCGCACCCGCTGATTTGAGGATTTCATAGGAAGCACCATTACCAAGAATACCTAAGACATCATATTTATTAACCAGATTTTCAATTACTTTTTCGTTTTTGTCAATGATTGTAACATCATGACCTTCTTTGGAAATATTCTCAGTGATTGTTGTACCTACTTTTCCATCACCAATAACAATAATTTTCATAATCCGTTCCTTTTTTTATAACAATAATAAAACTAACTTATTATACACTTTTTTTCTCTTTTTTTCAATTATTATGTTTATATGCATACATATTATGTTTATATGCATACATATTAATAAAAAAGATGTTTAAAAATCTTAATAATTTACAAGATTAATAAACATCAAATTTATCTACTTTTTGCTTTTTAAATCAGCAGTAACTACATCAATTGCTGCTTTTAACAATTGATCTTCTTCGATAAAATCAACTAAAAGCATTTCTTTAGCACCTTCATATGGTATTTCTTTTATGGGATTTGGAAACATCTCGATAATTTATTTTGTTAATTTAATTAGAAAACGATTATCATAAATACCCCCAATCACGATTCCTTGATGGTAAATGATATATTCACCCATCATTGGTCGATATGTAATATTATCGATGATTGATAATCTTTCTAAGACAAAATCTAAATAATTAATACTTGAAGACATGTTAACCTCTTTTATTCGTGCTCTTCTACAGGCTTTGGATGTTTCATATACCAAACACCATACAATTGTGGAAGAATAACTTCTAATAGTAATTCAATACCTAATAGATAGATATGAATATGAGCGTGATGCTCTGTTGGATGAGCAATCATTGAAACAGATAAAACAATTACAATAATGGATTCAATTATACTTGATAATCCTGGTCCTTTCTGCATAAGTCTTTCAAAATCTTCTGTAAGTTCAGCAGTTTCTCTTAAAATTGACCACGTACCCCAAATAATGCATACTGTCACAAAATTGTCTTTGACCATAAACATCATAACAAATGCGAATAAAAGAAGAATCAAGCCTTCAAAGAGAGCATGTTCATCTTTAAACAAATTGTGTTTAATGATTCCTCCTACAATTTTAAAGACAGCATAAAGTGTCATTATAAATCCAATTGTATATGGCAAATATTCTAGTGCTACTTTACTACATACTAGTAAAAAGATACCTAATAATACAAAAATAATTGTTTTTATTATCTTTAATGTACGCATTATATATTCCTCTTTATTCTTCATTACATTTTGTAATTAAGATATTTGACTTCACTTTACTACAAAACTCATGAATAGTCAAACAATTTCTCCTAGCAATAAATGATTTAATCAATGTGTTAGGCTATTCACTCATATTAAATTTTTGATATGTTTCAAAAAATAAAGGATTGTATTGTTCACCAAGCATATAACAATGTACTTCGGGTATTGCAGCTGAATCATCACTAGGTATATATACTATTTTATCTATATAGACATTTTCATTATAAATATATACAATATGAGTACGTTCAATATTACCATACAAAAAGCCAATGGTACAGCCACTAAAATGTTCATGTCTATCAATGTAAACATCAGCAACTTCTTTAAAGACATCATCAAAAGAGACACCTGAAAGATAAACGTAAACTATTTCAATGCATTCAATATCTTCATAATATCTTTTAATTAATCTTACATTATCAGCAATTGTTGATTCAGTAGGAAAATTAAAGCCTTGTTTAATCCAATATTCTCCTTTTGCATAATAATAAGGTAATTCAAATAAAATGTTTTCTTCTAAATCAGAATCCAAACAATACAATTCTCGAAAAACTCCTGTGAATACTTTTTTGACAAAATGATTATCACCTATAAAATTATATACAACATCATCATTTTCGCACTGAATATATTTACTACCATTATATGTGAAGCTACCATCATTTTCTATACCACAAGATGGAAGTAACAAGATTATCAATAAAACTAAAAACGATATGATTTTTTTCATATAATAACCCAGTATAATTAAATTGTTCTTTTAGTTATACTTTCTCCTTTTTTTGATTTTCTTTTTTATAGTTATGAGTACAACACAACTTTTATATTTTTTAATGTTATAATAATAATGAACACTGTAGTCTGTTTCATATTATCATCCTACAGAAGTTTACTACTTTCTGGTTTTTGGAGTTATCATATAATTCTATTTATATTGACATTTGTTATAATTTGATTTGTTTAGGAAATGCTTCATGTCTTAAGATACCCCACATTTTATCGATGTATGCAAGAGTATAAAAGTTCTCATAATAATGGTAATAAAATGCACCTTTTAATGTCATTTCATAAACATTACCTTTCTTTTTCACAAATCCCATGATTCTTGCAACCAAAAGTTCAAAGCCATACATCTTATGTAGTGATGTCTTAAAGAATTCATCAAAATCAACTTTGTTCACTTTTGTACTATATGCTGTCCAGAAAAGATAATAAACCATTCTTTGTCTTTTCGTGAATCTTAAAGTTAGAGATGTTGGAAGAAGGCTCTGTTTAATTCTTTCAATATAATCTTTAATTGAAAATGTATTAATTTTAAATTGATGATTTAAAAGAGTGGTTGCGGATGCACCAAAACCTAAAAAATTATCCCTTGTCATTGATGAATAATTAGCATCATTATTATTTGAGAAAGTCCATATTGTGTTTCTTGTATAACCTTTTTCCATACAATATTTAGTAATATCATTTAACAATCTTTGCTTTTCTCTTTTTTTCATTGCTTTAACATTACTTGGGGTAAAATTAAAATCAATGAATGGGTACATCGCAAAATGATTAGCCCCAATCATAAAAGCAGTTTCAATGTCTTTAATTAAATCATCTAATGTTTGTTTAGGTAAAGCAAAAATGAAATCCATCGAAACTGTTTCGAACTTTATTTTATCTAATGCTTCTTTTAGTTTTAGTGGATCAACCTTTTTACGTCCTAAGATATATTGATATTTATCTTGGAAAGATTGAATACCGATACTAATCTTAGTAACACCGGCATCTTTTAAAATAGTTAAGGTGTCAATTGTAACATCATCTGGGTGTAATTCTATTCCGATTCCTTCACTAATTATAAAGTGCTCTTTTAAGGCTTCAATGATTTCTTTGATCCTTGATTTAACTAAGGCTGGCGTACCACCACCAAAATAAAGAGATGTTACTTGTTTCTTTTCATTATTAAGTGCTACTAGATGAATTTCTTTGATTAAATAATCAATGTATTCATTAGCTAATGCTTCATCGTATTTAACCTTACAATAAGGGCAAAAATTACAAAGACTTTTACAAAAAGGAATATGAACGTAAAGCCCTAGGTTATCACATTCCATATATGGTAATACTTCATCATATTCATTTTTAAAAATAAATGGCTTAAAACTTCTTGTAAGCCACATTCTACCAAGTTTAGATATTAAACCCATAATGCCTCCTATAAATATTTTGAAGATGTCTTAAGCATATCAAAAATTACTTTTAAATCGACTTTAAAACAAAGTGTATATTCAACCACAAAAAATATCCACACTTATTACATAAATTAGGAACATCCATACATCTTCCATAAATAGATAATTTACCATCCCCCATGATGATGCACTCTTTACATGGAGTAGGAAATGAATTATTTACCAAATATGGAAAAACACTTCTTAAATTAAATATTGGATATTTTTCATTCATTAGTTTTGAAATGCAATCTAATACTTCTTTCTTTTCATTTTGTTTTACTATAAGCCTTGGTTTTCCCAAGACTTTTTTACTATAGTTTTAAGAAAGCAGGCATTTCTTCTCCTTCTCCGCCTTTATAAAACTGTGGCTGTTCTATAAAACCAAAGGATGCATAAAGCTTCTTTGCAACTTCATTTTCAGGCTCATAGGACAACCAGCAAATATCTGCCTTACCACAAGGAAATGTACGAATATAATCTAATGCAAG
>DBWT01000082.1 GCA_002309035.1 Caryophanales bacterium UBA1231
AACTTAGTTTTATGTGTTGATGGTGAGGCGTCTAGAAAAGTCTATTACACTTTAGCATCAAGTAATAATAGTGTTTTAAGAATTGATTCGGCTAATAATATTCGTCTTGTTGGTGCCGGTAGTGCAAATCTAAAAGTAACGATTCCAAATGGATTAGAATACACCCTTCCACTAGAGGTTCGTAATCATATTGCCTTACCAAGTATTGTGGGTGCCGAATTTAATGATCAAGGTGCGATTAGCTTAAAGGCAGAAGAACGCAAAAAGATTCAAATCAAAGCAAATGGTACATATCAAGAGATGAAGATCACTTTTACATCTGAAGCAATCGAATATGATGATAGCGAATTTGCTGAATTTGGTTATCTGTATTTTAAAGGTAATCAAGGGGACCAAGGTTCTTTAACAATTGTGGTTGATGATGGTTTTGAAAAGAAGACTAAGACTTATAAGATAGTAGTTGAAGCCAATGAATTAGCTCCTACGGAAGTTGCTAAAACGATTAATACGGCTTTCCATAAAGGAGCCGGTCACTTAGCGTTCTTTATGTTAGAAGCTTTCCTTGCTTTCTGGTTTTTATTCTTCTATCCAATTACAACCAAATGGCTAAGATATAGTGCTTTCGCCATTCTTGGATTCTTCCTTGCGGGTATAACCGAATTTATTCAATACTTTATGCCTGGAAGAAGTGCGCTAGTTCAAGATGTTCTAATCGATTATGCGGGATACATTTTAGGACTTGTTTGTGCAGTAGCCTTATTTGGTTTAATTAAGTTATACCAAGTAATTAGTGCTAAAGCAGAAGTTAAAAAGCCACTAACCAACCGTCAAAGAATTATGCGTCTAACCATTGTTGCACTATTAGCTGCCTTAACTGTGGTTTTATCATTCATTCCAATTCGGGTAGGAACTGTGGAAATGACACTGGCGATTATTCCACTTGCAATTGGAACAATTATTTATGGACCAATTACTGGTTTAGTTATCGGAGCGGTCTTCGGCATCACTAGCTTTGCACAATGCTTTGGTTATAGCCCTTTTGGAGCAACCCTTCTATCGATCAATCCACTTCTAACATTTATGATGTGCGTACCAACTAGAATGCTTGCGGGGTTTATACCAGGTTTAATTCATTTAGCCTTAAAACGCTATAAGAAGCTCGTCATCTTTAGCGAGGCGTTAGCTTGTCTTTTAGTACCACTTCTAAATACGTTATTCTTTATGGGAACTTTAATTATTGGTTTCTATCAAACCGAATATATTCAAGGCTTTGTAGCTTTCTTAAAAGCACCTAATCCATTTGTCTTTGTTATTTTATTCGTTGGCATTAATGGTTTAATTGAATTATTAGTTGGTGCTTTTGTATCTTTCCCAATTGTTAAAGCATTAAAGATTGCTTTTCGTGAAAAATAGTTAGGTTTTTATCAACCTAACTTTTTTTATTGTGTATTCTAATAGGGGTTATATGCATTCTAGTTTAAAGCATCTTGCTATATAATAAGGAATATGGTAGAATGAATCATATATAATAAGAGTATTATGGATTGCTTTTGCAAATGAGGTTTACTTATGGAAAATATTAATAAAGCAAGCACCAATAAGTTAAGTAGAATCATTAATTTTGGTTTTGAAAAAGTCTTACCAATTGTATTAGTCATAATTCTAATCTTTAGACTATTATCACATGGTAGAACTGAGTCTGGTGCAATTAAAATCATCCAATTTGTGAAATTATCATCTTCACCGCTTCCACCAGCACAAACAATTATTACTTTAATCTCGATGTGGTTTTTAACAACAACAACTCTAACAGTTGCGATGCGACCACATTATGACTTAAAGCTCGTTAATTTGATTGTCCGCTTCTTAGCGATTCCGGTTTATGTTTTGAACCTAATTATGGGTCAAGCAACAATTCTATTGATGACCGGGGTGGAAAATCACTTATGGTATACGCTGGCTCTCTATTTAGAGTGCGGGGTGGGATTAATAATTTCCCTATATTATTTTATTAAAGAATTAAAAGAAAGTATCAAAGCAACAACGCTTCTAAAAGCCCTTGGTATCTTTGGCCTGCTTCTAATTCCAGCGCTTCCGACATTCTTTGTTCAATTTGTCTTTGGACTAATGCCAGGAGCTAGAACACCGATTGATCTAAATTTCTATCACCGCTTGCTAATTTATCTAGCAATTATTATTCCAGTGATTTTGTATTTCGTCTTTCGGGATAAACCACAGAACGTTATTCGCTTCATGTTAATTTATACATCTTGCGCTGTTCTTTGTGGCTTTATTGTTAATTATAACTTACAAAGCATTACGGAACCTTGGGCTTGGCCATTCCACTTATGTAATACGGCCCTCTTTATTATTCCGCTTTGCTTAATCTTTAGACTAAAACGTCTATTCTATTTTACATATTTTATTAATATTATCGGTGCTCTCTTCGCAATGATGATGCCAAACTATGATGATAATGCCAATCTCTTAGCCGCAGAAATGTTTAGATTCTGGTACAATCACTGGATTGCCTTCTTTATGCCACTTTTAATTGTAGCATTGAAAGAATTCAAAAAACCAGGTCTTAAAGAATTTGGTTATTCATTAATTGCGTTTGCGGGATACTTCCTATTAGCCCTTTTCATGAATGTTTACTTTACATCAATAGGCCATTCAGTTGACTATTTCTTCTTAAATAAAGTTGATACGGTTGCTGATAAACTTGGTCAATTAGGTAAGAAAATCTTTGATGTCAATTGGACCATTCATGTAGGCGAGCTAACTTGGGAATTCCACCCATTGTATCAAGTTTTATTCTTTATTGTTTATGTTGGATTAGAACTTGTTGAATGGTTTATTTATGGTGAATTCTTCCGGATTGCTAAGAGCCATTATGACCTACATATGCGCTTAAAGATCAAAAGAACAAGTCACGCCGCATATCGTGAGCACTTAACTGAGGAGATGAAGCAAGAAATGATGAACAATGAATTCGAAACCAAACTTGTCCTAAATCATTTTTCTAAAAAATATGGTATGAATAAACACTATTCTGTTGAAGATGCTAATTTGGAAGTTCATGGCGGTGAAATCTTTGGTTTCCTAGGTCCTAATGGAGCTGGTAAATCAACCATCATCAAGTCTGTTGTTGGTATTCAACCAATTACCGAAGGTAGTATTGAAGTATGTGGTTACGATGTAGCTAATGCGCCAAGACAGGCTAAAGCTAATATCGGTTATGTTCCTGACCATTACGCTTTATATGAAAAGCTAACAGGCCGTGAATATATCAATTATATTGCGGACATCTTTGAAGTATCAAAAGAAGATCGTGATGAAAGATTACAAAAGTATATTGAAATCTTCCAATTAGAACAAGCCATTGATAATAAGATTGGTACTTACTCACATGGTATGAAACAAAAGATTACTATTATGAGTGCTTTAATTCATAATCCAAAGGTTTGGATTTTGGATGAACCACTTACTGGTCTTGACCCTAATAGTATTTATCAAGTTAAAAAATGTATGAAACTACATGCGGAAGC
>DBWT01000047.1:0-6194 GCA_002309035.1 Caryophanales bacterium UBA1231
ATTAGTTCGTCCTTTTGCATATTTTAGTAAATGGGCATCTTTCACATTCTGGCTTTTGGGATTTACAAAGATAGCGCCCCATAAAGATAAAACGATGATGCATAATGTGCCATAATTCCATAGGAATCATTTGCTTTAATTCTTTTTCGATAATTAAAGGATTTTGTTCATTCACTAAGCCTAAACGATTCGCACATCGTGCAACGTGAACATCGACAGCTAAGCCCGGTAAATGATAACCTTCGCTGATAATGACATTAGCAGTTTTAGATCCTATTCCTGGAATTGTTGTTAATTCCTCAATCGTCTTAGGTATTTCACCATTAAATCGATCAATTACCGCCTCAGCAAAGCCTTTTAAATATTCACTTTTCTTTTTATACATTCCAATTGATGAAATAATGCTACTTAGATCATTTAAATCAGCATCTCTTAAGGAAAATAAATCAGGATATTTTTCAAAAAGCTTTGGTGTTACTAAATTAACAGCTCGATCTGTTGTTTGCGCACTCAATATTACCGCAACACTTAATTCATAAACATTTCGATAATTAAGTTCACATTTAGCATCGGGAAAGAGTTTTGCTAGTTCTTCAATTACAAATGATACTTTATTTTTTTGTGACATTGATTTGTTTTAATACCTCTTCAATATCAGGATTAATTGTCACATTAGTTGTTCTTTGAACTTTATTAGTTAAAATAGAATCAACATAACGTACATTGTATCTACTTAAACGATTAGCTTCTTCAATTGCTTTTTTGATTAAATCAATACTATATTCTTCTGTTATCCAACGTTGAACTATCAATAGTTCATTGGCATTTAAAGGGCGATTATAGGTTTTTTCTAAATCAGCAACAAGTAATTTGATTTCTTCTTTATAGTCTAAATCATCATTTTTACCTAATGCTTCCCCTAAAAGATTAATAGTTGGACTTAATGAAAAACGTTCTTGATTGTTTTCCATCTTTAGTTCAATATAACCTCTCTTAACTAAATCCACAATGATTTGTGATAATTCATTAGTAGAAAGTGTTACATACTTTTCAATAGTTGAAACTGATAAAGCATTATTTGTATGTTTTTTTTGTTCATATAAATGTATAATAATCATAGCTTCTTGTTCATTTAAGCCAATTTGTTTGTACTTTTGAACAAGTATTTCTTTAAAAGAAATAATATGTGTTTCAATTAATTTTGCATAACTATTCATTTTAAATCTCCAAAACATAGATACTAAAATCATCTACACCAAATTCAACTTTGTATGTAATTCCCATATATTTAAAAGTAAAGATACCATCTATCTCTTGTCCATGACAATATGAAATATACCAGTTTTTGACACCTTCTACTTTATCTTGATCATTTAAGTAATTTGGGTAAGTAAAATGATGATATTTATCTTCTAAATATTCAGATTTATTTAGTAAACTTTTAATTTTAGTATTAACATTCAATGTATATCTTGTATCATATGGTAAGCTTACCATAAATATTTGTTGTTTGTCGTTAACTTTTTGGACTAGTAGAGGAATATCCATACTCATTGTAATACCAGTATGGTAACAATAAATATAATAATCAACACCACTAGATGTAAATTTACGATAAAGATATGAATAACGTGTACCATCGTCATCCCATGTAACGATTGAATATTCTTTACTTTCGGTACCTTCATCAACAATCTTCTTCTCTTTACCAAAGATTGCTCCATCTTTATCATAACTTTGAACTTTTTCTTCAACTATAATATAGTTGTTTTGAACTACTTCAGCTAAATGTTTCTCAAGAGATTGGCTTAAGAAATAATTGTCATTCTTTGTGAAAACATATCCCATCGAATTTGATGTTTCATAAACATTAAGTGAACCATCGAATTTAAATGTTCTTGAAGGAATTACACCTTTATGAGTAATTACTTCTATCCATTCACTTGTTAAAGTCATCGTAATTTCATTGTCATATTTGATTGTTTTACCACATGAAGAAAGTAAAACAAAACAAAGCAAAAAGACTAATAATGTTGTAATCTTTTTCATTAGAAATCACTATCCTTTTCATTTAAACCATATTGTTTATAGAATGATTCTTTAAATTCCAAGAAAGAATCATTTTTTATTGCTTCTCTAATATTCTTCATTAAGTTTAGTAAGAATTGTGTATTATGAATACTTAATAAACGTTGTCCAAGCATTTCATCAGCCTTAATTAGATGATGTAGATATGCTTTAGTGTAATTTTTACAACAATAACAATCACATTCACTGTCTAATGGCGTAAAGTCTGTTTCAAATTCTTTATTTTTAAGAAGCTTTCGACCTGTTGATGTCATTGCTGTTCCATGACGTGCAATACGTGTAGGTAAAACACAATCAAACATATCGATACCTCTTTCCACACCATCGAGGATTGCACCGGGAGAGCCTACGCCCATTAAGTAACGAGGCTTATCTTTTGGTAAGTGTGGAGTCGTATAGCTTAAAACTTCATTTTGAATTTCTTTTGGCTCACCAACACTTAATCCCCCAATAGCATAACCATCAAATGGGATTTTTCCAAGTTCTTGGCAACATTCAATTCTTAAATCTTCAATATTACCACCTTGAACAATACCAAATAAGCCTTGTGTATCGCGATGTTCATTAGCATCATAGCATCTTTTAGCCCAACGAATGGTTCTTGCGACTGACTTTCTTAAATATTCTTCAGTTGATGGATATGGTGGACATTCATCCAAACACATCATAATGTCACTACCTAAATCATTTTGAATATGTATTGAATCTTCAGGTGACATAAATAACTTTTTACCACTTTTATGATGTCTAAATGTTACACCTTCTTCTTTAATATCGCGTAGTTTTGCTAAAGAGAAAACTTGAAAGCCACCAGAATCGGTTAAAATAGATTGATCCCAATTCATAAACTTATGTAAACCACCAGCTTTTTTAATAATATCATTACCTGGTTGTGTCCACAAATGATAAGTATTGCCTAAGATGATTTTAGCACCACAAGCTTCAAGTTCTTCTTTACATAATGTCTTAACTGTTGCTTGAGTTCCAACTGGCATAAACATTGGTGTGTCGTATTCACCATGAGGTGTTACGACATGCCCAAGTCTTGCCATTGACTTGTGATCTTCTTTGATTAATTGATATTTGATAACCATGTTATACTCCATAATTTTATGTGTAAATATTATATCATAAAATTGTTAAATTAACAAATAAGATAGTTATAAAAAGAAAACCTGCCTAAGCAAGTTTTCTAAGTTCTATTAATTATGATTTATCTTAATGCTTTCTTTTGATAATAACAAATGAAGCACTCATTGCTACAAACACGAATAGTACGAGTTTTGCACCAAAAGAGCAATTCATACCACCAGAATTAGATGGTTTTGGATCAGTTTCTGATGGATCACCACCAATAGGGTCACCGCCAGTTGGATCGCCACCAGTTGGGTCTTCACCAAACTTATATGTAATATTTTCAATAGTATTGTTCTTTACTTCTCCTTCTTCATAATAACGATATGAGAATGTAAAGTTATATTCTTTTGCTTCATTTGAAGTAATGTTTGCGAAAAAGCCATTAAATGATTTAATACACTTATATGTCTTTTCACCATCTGATAATGTAGCTTTTGTAACTGCAGTAAATTCGTCATCAAATGTGACATTTACTCTAAAGCCACTTGTTGTACCAGGAACAAATTCAAAATGAGCTTCACCTAATCCAGGTGTCGAATTAATACCTTCAACTTCAACTTCCATATGATACATAACTTTTGTTACTTTATTTGATGTTAAAGCGACAGCAAATTGATAAGTACGATCATTAATAACTGTTAATTCGAAGTTAGTTGCATCAAGATTAGTTGAATAACCATCTACGTAAAGAATTGCTGATGAATATTCAGAATCAGAAATTCCTTCAATAGTAGTATGACCAGTAATTGTTGTTGTACCATTACCATTATCATGTTGATCAACTGAAATAGTTATGGTAGTCTTAGGGACAACAGCTAATGCATATGTTGCATCACTTCTTAGACCACCATCAGATGGAGAATTAGTTACAGTTAATACACCATTGATTAGTACGGCAAATGTTGTTGAACCACCACCATCAAAATTGAAGGCATTCACAACACCAATTTCTTTCATGGCCATCGCATTTTCTCTTTCAGAAACACCATCCATACCATCTTGTGGTTGGCGTCCATCAATTGTCATGAAAACAATTGTACCATCTTCTTTAAAACCAATTGATGTTCTTGGGTGACGTGCTGTTACATGTTCAGTTCCATAGTCACCAATTTGTTCAACAGTTTGTACTTCGCCATCCTTTAAGAATTGTGCAGGGCAACCAAGTATTGTTTTATACATCTCCCAATCACCTGCAGTTGTTTTATATACTCTAACCTTTAATTGATAATCTAAAAGACGTGCAAGTTCAGGATTATTTGTTTTTATAGCAATTTCTTCACTTGTAATAGAAGCAACGTCAATATTGCTTACTGTTCCTTCAATGTACATTGCATTTTCGATTTTTGAGTTGCATGTTACATTTAATTTATAAAGTCTTTCATCAGCATCGTTTACAGCTTTTCCTTTGTAAACAACTGTTTCACAATCACCAATTTCTTCGTTGAAGCCTTTAACTTCAAATGTTGCTAAGACATATGTATTTGTTGGATCATAAACATCTAAATAATAATTACTAGATACTGTGATTAATCCGCCTTTTGGTGTTAGTTGATAATTATTTTGTTCATCAAGAGCTAGACCATACATACCAGATGATGAACTTCTTTCACGATAAACAACACCATCAATAACTGAAACATTACGCATTGAAAAGACTCCACCATTTGAGCCAAAATAGTCATTGTTTATTCCAGCTATAACTTTATAATTTGGATTCTTCGCTTCAAAATCTTTTGCAACTTCTAATAAAGTAGAAGGTCTAATTCCGTTTCCTGATGGAATTGCCCAAGTGATAATTCTAGCTGAATTTTTATCAATTTCCGCAATATTAACAACTTGTGAACCACTTGCACCTTCATCATTAACTGATGTTGCTTTATACTTTGTCCATTGAACACCACTACAAATTTCTTGTTGAGCTAATACTTCAGTTCTAGTAAACGATAGGCCAGCAGCTTTAATACCATGAACATTTAAGCATATGGCTAAAAACAAAACACTCAATAACGCTAAAAAACCAAACACTTTTTTCATTTTTTATTTCCCTCCTTTTTTTATTGCCTTTGCTAATTCCTCATACCCAGGTTTACCTAGTAAAGCAAACATATTCTTTTTATAACTTTCAACACCGGGTTGATTGAATGGATTAACCTCTTGCATATAGCAAGCGATACCACAACTAAACATCATAAAATACAATAAATAACCGATTGAATATGGATTAATTTCGTCTATTGAAATCATCAAATTTGGAACGCCACCTTCAGTATGAGCAAGGAGAGTACCTTCTAAAGCACTGTCACAAACAAAACTTAAATTTTGTCCTTTTAGATAGTTTAGGCCATCAAGATTTGATGATGCTTCTTTTAATACTAAATCATGCTCAGGTTTTTCAACCTTAAGAATTGTTTCAAACATTAATCTTTGACCTTCTTGGACGTATTGGCCCATAGAATGAAGATCAGTTGAATATACTAAGCTTGCAGGATAAAGACCTTTGCCATCTTTTCCTTCAGATTCACCAAATAATTGCTTCCACCATTCACTAATAAATGATAGTTTTGGTTCATAAGTAACTAAGATTTCAACTTGTTTTTGATTTTTACCTAGTATATAACGAGATGTAGCATATTGTAATGCTGGATTGTTCATTAAATCACGATTTTGTAATTCATTGCATGCATCTAATGATCCCTTAAGAAGTAAATCGATGTCGATGCCTGCAGCACAAATTGGAAGTAAACCAACAGTTGTGAACCAAGAATAACGTCCACCGATATCATCAGGTACGATAAAGCTTTCATAACCTAATTCATTAGCTTCTGTTCTTAAAGCGCCTTTTTTCGCATCAGTTGTTGCATAAATTCTCTTTGAAGCATTTTCTCCATACTTTTTAATTAGGAGTTCTTTTAATAGTCTAAAGGCTACTGCAGGCTCAGTTGTTGTGCCACTTTTTGAGATAACATTGA
>DBWT01000047.1:6362-7770 GCA_002309035.1 Caryophanales bacterium UBA1231
ACAACTAAAATTTCTGACGTTTTTTGAATAGTGGCTGCAGCCTTCTTAATACGTTCAATTTCTTCTAAAAATGGGTGTTTTGGATAATCTAACCATCCTAAAAAATCATTGCCTAAACCGCTTTTGTTTACTAAAGTATCATATGCGCTTAATGCTCTTTTTTCTTCTTTTTGAATGTCTTTTTCAGTTAAGGCGTATTGATAATTAAATTTTAACATTATTTAATGTCCTCCACTAGTTTATTTAATGATTTCTTTAGATTTTCAGTAAAGTTTTCAGCATCTTCTTTCTTCTTTGCGACAACAGAAATATAAATCTTTAATTTTGGTTCTGTGCCACTTGGACGAAGAACAAACCATCCACCATCATCAAAGATGTATTTCAAAACGAATGATTGAGGAAGTGTAAGTTTTTCAACAATCTTACCATTTTCCATTGCAATTCCTTTTTCATAGTCTTCAATACGGACAATCTTACGACCATAAATCTCAGAAAGTGGGTTATCCTCAAATGTCTTCATTATTCTATTGATTCTTTCACTTCCAGATTTACCTTCAAGATAAATATTTAAGATTCCTTCAACATAATAACCAAATTCTTTAAATAAATCATCTAGAACATCAACTAAATCTTTGCCTTGTTCTTTGTAGAAGCATGCAACTTCAGATAATAATAGAGTTGCTTGATATGAATCTTTATCACGTACGAAATCTTTAATTACATAACCGTATGATTCTTCAAAACCAAAGAAGAATTCTTCATCAGTATTTTCAATTAAAGATGCTTGTTCACCAATATATTTAAAGCCAGTAAGAGTTTGAATCAAATTAAGTCCATACTTTTGACAAATTGCTTTTGCAAAATTAGATGTAACAATTGTATTATAAACATTGGCTTTTGGACCATGTTTTTTATATTTAGCTAAATAATCAAGAAGGATTGCACCTGTTTGATTACCAGTAAGTAAAATGTATTCACCATTATGTTTTATAGCAATACCCATACGGTCAGCATCAGGGTCAGTTGCAATCAAAATATCAGCATCATATTTCTTACCATATTCGATCGCAAGTTCAAAAGCTCTCGCATCTTCTGGGTTAGGTGATTTCAAAGTTGAAAAGTTACCATCAGGAATCATTTGCTCTTCAACTGGTTGAACACGATAGCCTTGTGATTTCAATAAATCAACTAATTTAACTGAAGCTGTACCATGAAGTGGTGTAAAGACAATTAATAAGTTATCTTTTTTAACGTCTTGAACTTTAACTGTTAAAACATTCTTTAAATATTCATTATCAATTTCTTCACCAATAAGAATAATTTTACCTTGTTTTACTAATTCATCAAAATTAGATGTTGGAATATTGAAAACATCATCAACTTGATTAATTAGTTTAATTACTTCATC
>DBWT01000047.1:7808-10451 GCA_002309035.1 Caryophanales bacterium UBA1231
TTTGGTGGATTGTGTGATGCGGTAATCATAATGCCACCAACTGACTTTGTAAATCTTGTTGTAAAGCTTAGTTCTGGTGTTGAACGTAAGTTTTCAAAAAGATAAACAGTAAAGCCCATTGTTGCTAAAACATTAGCAGCACTTGAAGCAAACTTCTTTGAATTGTGACGACAATCATATGAGATTGTGACTTTTAAATCGCGTTTACCTTCATATTTGGCTTTTAGATATTGACCAAAGCCATATGTTGATTTATTAATAATGTAGATATTCATTCTATTTGTACCTACACCCATAACACCACGTAAACCGCCAGTTCCAAAAGCTAAATCTGTATAGAAAGCGTCTTCTAATTCTTCTTCATTTAAACTTTCTAATTCTTTCTTTAAATCAGCATCTAAAGAAGCAGCTTGCCACTTTTTAATTTTTAATAATGTTTCTTGGTTCATTATTTACCCATCCTTTCTGTTACCAAATAGTATGCTCCTAACATACCACCATCATTTTTAAAATATGATCTTTCAATTTTAACTGTTTCATAAAAACTACTATGTAAAATCTTTTTCAATTCTGTTTTTAATTCATCAATGAAAGTATCACGATTACTAATGCCTCCACCAATAATAATGCTTTGCGGATTGAAAGCATATACTAAGTTAGCAACACCAATTGCTAAATAATCATAAAAGTTTTTGACGATTGTCATAATTTGTGGATCTTTTTCATCATAAAGTTTGAAAACATCGCTACCATTTTTGACATCATAGCCAGCTTGTTGACAAAATGAGACAAGCTTTGAAGTTGAAGCAACATCTTCATACTTAACACCATTTTGCATAATCATTCTACCAAATTCACCAGCATTGTAGTTAGGTCCACGCCATAATTCTTTTTTCATCACAATGGCACCACCAATACCAGTACCTACTGTCATCATCAAAAAGATATCGTAGTCTTTCCCTTTACCAGCGTTTTTTTCAGCAATACCAAAACAATTCACATCGTTATCAGCATAGCATGTAAGATTATAACCTTCTTTAAAGAATGATTTAAAATCAAATCGATCTAAAAAACGTGCATGATCAGGTGGAACAATAATGATTCCTGATTCAATATCAACAGAACCAGCAACACTAACACCAACATAACTAATATCGTATGTTGAAGTTAATAAATCAGTAATAATTGATAGATTTTCTTTAAAATTATCTAAACCAAGTTTTATATTGTTGGCTACTTTCTTTTTTAAGATAATTTGACCATCTTCAATTACACCATACTTAATATCAGTACAACCGATATCAAAACACAAAACTTTCATAATAACTCCTATACTTGGCGATAGCTATCTAAGACTAATTCCTTTTCGCCGTTATCTTTTATTCTCAAAGACCCTTCTAATATTAAAACCATATCAGCTTTTAAGTCTTTAATTAAATCATACTGTTTTGGAAAAACCACTACACTCATTTCCCCAGTTGCATCGCTCACACTTAAGAAAGCCATCAATTCTTTTTTCTTTGTTGTGATTGTGCTTATTTTCACAATCTTAGCTAAAACTCTAAGACGTTTCATCTCACTATTAATATTTTTAATTTCAACAACTACTTTATTGTCGTAAAGTTTTTGATATTGAACAAAATAATCGTATTTAAGATTAATACTAATAACTTCCTTTTCTTTGTTTAGTAAATATCCATAGCCATATTCTTCACGATCATAAACTATTTCTGAAACGTTTGTGACAAATGAATATTTGCTTCTGACCAATAACTTATCTAAATTATCAATCATTGCTTTTTTTGTCAATTTAAATTCATCAAAACACGATGCATAGATAAGATTTTCAATTAAATCACTTGGTATTTTTTGACCAAGACGATCGATAAAATCATTAAATGATTTGAAAAGTCCTTTTCTTCTTTCTTCAAGAATGATTTCTGTATAAGCTCTACCTATTCCTTTAATTTGAGAAAGAGGCATCAAAAGACCATTTTGGTTAGGAATAAAATGATCAGTAGATTCATTAATATTTGGTGATGCAATTTTAATATTAAAGTATTTTAATTCCTTTAAAACAGCACCATAACTAGCAGTTCCAATTAAATCATCCATCATTACCGCATAAAATGCCTTTGGATAATTTGCTTTTAAGTAAGCCATATCATATGCAATCATACTGTATGAAACACTGTGTGCACGAGGGAAACCATAGTCAGCAAATTTATCGATATAACTAAAGATTTCTTTAGCATCTTTTTCACTATGGCCTTTTTTGATAGAAGCTGAAATAAATTTAGCTTCTTCTTGTTCCATGACACTACGTTGTTTTTTAGAAATAGCTCTTCTAACAATATCAGCTTCACCCAAACTATAACCAGCATATTCTCTAAGAATCAAAATGATTTGTTCTTGGAACAAAATAATACCATAGGTTGGCTTTAAAATCTTCGCTAAAGATTCATCAACATATGTGATAGGCACATTATTAACTTTACGATCAGCATAAACATCAATCATCGATAATGGACCTGGTCTATTTAGAGCCATTGCTTGTGCCAAATCTTCGAAGGAAGATACATTAATCTTTTGAAGCATTTTTTTCATGCCTTCAGATTCAAATTGGAAAATGCCATATGTTAA
>DBWT01000047.1:10538-24146 GCA_002309035.1 Caryophanales bacterium UBA1231
CGTAAGCTTAAGAAGTCCATTTTTAATAGGCCAATAGCTTCTAAATCATAAGCATCATATTCTGTTTGATAAATGCCATCATTACATATGTCAAGCGGAGTAAAATTAGTTAAATCATTACTTGCCATCACTATTCCCGCAGCATGCGTTGATAGTGCTCTTGGAAGTTCACAAATATGACTAATGATCTCAACCGCTTCTTTGATATCAGAATAATCAATGGTTAGTTTGTTCAAACCTTCATTAGCCAAGAAAGATGTTATTTCTTCTTCTTTTAATTCATTTAAGACTTTTAACAATTCTCCTTCTTTGACTTTAGATAAGCCTAATAATTCAGATACATCTTTAATTGTACTTTTAAGACCGAATGTCGCAAAAGTCGAAATATGAGCAACTCTTAATTCTCCATATTTATCTTGGACATATTTAATTACCACATCGCGCTTATCATCAGGAAAGTCTATATCAATATCAGGCATTGAAACTCTTTCTTCATTTAAGAATCTTTCAAATAACAATTGATATTTGATTGGATCAACATCAGTAATACCTAAAGCATAACTCACTAAAGAGCTGGCTGCTGAACCCCTACCTGGGCCAACTAAAATGTGATTCTTTTTAGCATATCTCACATAATCAAAAACGATTAAGAAATAATCTGCATAATTAAGTTTTTCAATTACTTTTAATTCTTGTTTTAATCTATCTACATATCTCGGTTCAACAACAGCAAATCTTTTTTGTAAACCTTTATATGCCAGTGATTCTAAATATGTCTTTGAATCAAATTCGCTACTAAAGCGAGGAATGATATCTTGATTTTTGCTTAAAGTGACATGACAATTATTTATAATATAGTCAGTACTATTTAATATATGAGGATGACCATGATATATCATTTTAAGTTCTTCTTCACTTAAAAAATGATAGTCAAAATTATCATTGATATTTTTTAAAGAACTATTTTTTTGTAATGCTTTTAAAACACGCAATGCCTTTTTATCTTTATCATCAAAATATCTAATCTCATTACATGCCACATATGCTAATTGATGAACATTTAATTCATCAATTTTCTTGATTTCTAGTATTTGTTCTTTAGAAATGCCAATGAATGTAATTGGGCATCTTTGTTTAAGTTCTAAAATAAAAGCTCCGTTTTTTAAAACATCAATCTTTACTAATTTAATGACAACAATCAAATCATCTAAATAATTAAATATATCACTAAATGAAAGGCAACTTCCATCAAAGGCCTTTCTTTGATTCTTTATTGTCTCAATATTCATGAGGTTTTTATAACCATTATTATTTTTGGCATAAAGTAATAAGCTTAAATCACTAACATCGCTTAATAAAACTTCTAAACCAAACACTGTTTTAATGTTAGATTTTAAACACTTTTGATATAGCTTATATGTGCCAAACATGTTTTGATCTGTCACAGCAACAGCTTTTATGTTTTCACTTACTAAATGATTAACAAGCTTATCAATTGATATTAAACTATTAAACATCGAATATTCACTATATATCAAAATATTATAAGCCATAACAATCCCCTCATGTAATAATTTTACCATTATTTAGCAAATATTTCAAGTATTGTTATTGTTTCTTCTTCTTTTTGAATTTGACAATAAAAAAGAAAGCAATGATAAAAATAATAATTAAAGTAACTATCAAACTAACAATAATATTTGTGTAATTATTATTAACTACATAATCATAGTTTAATGCTTCGTTTTGAATGTTGACTTTATCGATCGTTGTCATATTTTTGGTTTTAAAAGAAAGATTCACACTATTTGTTGAATCAAAAGTTAGACTAATAAAATCGCTACCTTTTTTAACAATACCTTTTAGTTCCATTAAAAAGACTTCTTTAATATTACCATCACCTAAATCATATAACACATACATCTTTAAATCATTGGTGTTATTAGATACAGAAAAAGATTCATCTTTTAAATAATTAATAAAAGTTTCAACATTCGATACAAATTTAAAACATAAAATTGCTTGATCTTTATCATCAATCTTTAGCTTAAGATTCAATTCATCTGTTTCATCTTCAACAACATCGATATTTGGTACATCTTTTTTTGTGTAAACATTGATAACTTGATTGAGTTTATAGTTCTTATCTTTGGTTTGAATTTCATTTAAAACATGTTTAAATAGACCATTTGCTGATTCATTTTGGATTTTAATAATTAAAGTATCATCGATAACCTCGAATATTCTTTCTTTATTATCCATAATGACTTTTTCAATATCGGTGATACCATTTAGTTTAAGTGATATTTTAAATTCTTCATTTTTTAAAACATAATAATCGATGTTTTCAACTATTAAATCATCTCTTTGATAATTATCAACTACATAAAAATGATAATTGTAGCTATTATTTTGATTGTCTTTTAAGATAAATTGATGTTCACCTTGCGTTTTTAAAGTATAACCTGATGTAATATTTTTACCATCGAGTAATCCTTGTCCTAAAAAATTAAGTGTTTTGTTAGTTGGATAAATATGTTCATTCATAATATTGACATATGGTTCAATTTCAACCTTTGTTGAAACTTTAATATCTGGTATTTTATTGATTTTCACAACTAATTCTAAGTCGATTAAACCTGCTATGTTCTTCTCAAAACGCGTGTTAGACAATACTTCAACTTTCGTGAAATACGAACAAACGTCGATAACATCATTGTGGTTTAAATCATTGTTGAAATCATAATTACCATAATCAAAACCAATCTTAAAATTATCTATTTTATTAATATGATACTCACTAATCTCAAAAACTTCAATATGATTATTGATTTCTGAATATACCTTTAATTCATCATCAACAATCTTAACATTTAGAGGATTTTTGATATTTAAATCATAAACATTGTCACTACCTGTGATTTTCAAAAACTGATCAAAAGAAAAACCAATAAAATGATTGTTGTAATCAATTAAGATTTTTGATTGTTCTTCGCATTTCTTAACTAAACTTAAATTTTCTAAATTTAAATCACAATTAAAATAATAAGAATGTTGTTCATCATTAACCACAAAGTAAATTAAATCATCGATAATATTTAAATATTTAGGTACTTCTTTTTCTTTATTTAAATTAACATACAAGATATTTAAAATATTAAATCTTTTATCGAACTTAATGAGACAAGTTTTTTGATCATTATAATTTCCGATATTTTTAAAAAGTGACTCTTTATCATGGTGTTTTCTTTCAATTAAAGCAAAATAATAATTGTTATGCTTTAATAATTTTGTGATTTTCGTATTAACTGGATCATTTAAATGGTAATTTCTAACTACATTTAAATTATAATCTAACTCAACGATTGTCAAAGAAGCAGAAAGCGAACCTGATGCATATAAATATTCATCACTCAATAAGTCGATGATTTCCATACCATCGATTTTGATGCTTTTTACGATTTCATTTTTATTGATTTTTAATAATTCATCATTAAGTGCTAAATATAAAACATCATTTTTAAATGTATGAGCTTTATATTTTCCTTCAAGTTTTAATGATAATTCTTGATAATAAATAGTTACAAAGTTTTCATATATTAAAACTCTGTAGTTATTTTCTTGATCAAAACCAATAATATCATTTTCTACTTGAATATCGGTTTTCTGATCAATAATAACTTCAGCTTTGATGTTACTCTTAAAACTAAAAATAAAAAATAAGAAAAAGAATAATACTATTGATGCTTTAATTAAATGTTTTTTCATTATTTAACACCTCTTCTTGTTAAAATAAAACCAATAATGACAGTTACTAATGGAATGATGTACATAAAATAATATGTTTTTTGTTGCTTTTCATTGTTTATTCTTTTAGATAATGAAATAGAGACATCTTTGGAATTCTCATTAGATTGATCGGTTTCAAGAGTAATTACTTCATCATTATGCTTATATGGAGTTGATAAATTATCTACTTGAATTTGATAAGTTTCTACTTGATTATTTAAACCAGTGATTTCTATTTTATAACTACCTGTATCTAAGATTTCGTATGGTGCATTCACTAATTCATTATTGATTCTTAATTCTTTGAAATTGCCATCAATAATAATACCTTTATCAAATATCCCATTATTGTAGATTCCTGCATGTGGTAACACATTAACCTCAACTGTTTCTAGATAGGTAAATTGATCTTGAAAGAGATAGTTTATTTGATAAGTGCCAAAAAGATTAAGATTGATCTCACCATCGATATTATTAATAAATGGTTTGTTAATACCATTTAAGTATACTTCCATCTTTTTTAAATCATCAGGCTTGTTATAATTTAAATCATAAATGTTATTTATTCGATTTTTAACAAACAACGTATTTATTTGGTAAGTGAAAATTTCCTCGTTTCCAATCAAGTAGACATAGTCTCTATCGCTTGTTAATAGCTTTTTATCAACATTAGAATAATAAGTAATGATTGCTTCATTATTTAAGTATTCTTTATACAAAAAGCCATTAGGAGTCTTTTTAGGTTTATACATTACTATTAAATTATCGCCGTTGATTTCATAATTATTTAGTTCATAACCTTTGTTGTATTCTTTAAAATAATCACTTAGTTCAAGATTTAATGATACTTTTTTGATTTCATCAACATAATCTAAAACATCATAATCATAGCTTGAATATGAAAGATAAAATTCATTGTTCCATAATCTTAGCTTTGGATTAGCATATCCATACTTAGCATAGACGATATATTCTCTTTCTTTGTTACCAAATATATCGGTTTTAATAATTCTAAAATTCTTTTCATCTTCGATTTGGATGAAGTATAAATATCCTTCATGGTAAATGATGTCACTAAAGTAGTCAGTATTCGTTAGACCTAAAGTAAACGCATGTACTACTTCTTTTGTTGATTTATCAATAACTACACACGCACTATCTCTTCCTTGTCTAGGGGTACTAAAAAGACCATCACTACTTTCTGTGTAACCTGCTAAAAAATAGTAAATATCATTTTCACTCACACATAAAGCTTGATCAACACCATCTGATTCGACACTAATTAATGCTTTATTATTATCATCCATTGAAAATAAAAACATATCAGGATCATCATTTTTAACATTATTTTCATACCCACAACCTAAATAGTGATTATTGATAAACTGATAATGAATAATTTCACCACGAAATGCTCTAACGACAAGCTTGGTTTCATAATCATTGACATAAATCATATAGTTTTCACCATAAAAATAAGGATACTTGAAATGATATAAATACGTGTGTTCTCTATTAGCGTTTTGAGCTTCCACAAAATGGTATTCATAATTATCATCCATTTGCTTCACTTCATCAGCATAAGCATAGCTATCATCATCGATGACAATTACTTTCTTTTCCACAATTTCATTAGTTTGAATGTTTTTATATGTCACGAAATAAGTTCCAACTTGTGCTGTATTAACATTATTGCTGATGACAATAAAGTCATCATTTTTTAAAACGTCATTAACATTACTATTAAGACGAACAATTAACAATTGTGATACATCATTTTGCATCTTAGCATTTATTATGTTTGTTGGTTTTACAAAACACGTTATCACAAATGTTAAAATAATAAATAAAATAATTTTTAATTTTTTCATAAATTCACCTCTTCAATCGATATAATACTTTAAACGAAAATTTTTACTTGTTCGAAAATAAAAAAAATACCCTTGTAAATTACAAGAGTATTTTGTTATTTATAAAAATTATCTATTAAGAAGTTTCTTATATTTCATAACTTCGCGAGCAATCATTAATTCTTCATTAGTTGGAATAACTAATACTTTAATTTTTGATTCAGGCTTAGTAATGATAGCTTCAGTACCAAAACATGCGATGTTTGCTTCTTCATCGATGATGACACCATATGCTTCTCTTAATCTTTCACATACTGCATATCTTGTGTGATATGATTTTTCACCAATACCAGCTGTGAAAATAATCGCATCAGCGCCACCTAGGTATCCATAATATTGAGAAATAGTATCGGCAATACGTTTTTCTTGCATACGAAGAATTAAGTCAGCATTATAATCGCCATTTTCCTGCATTGAACGAACATCACGTGCATCTGAATGACCAGTAAATCCTAAGTAACCAGATTTCTTGTTTAAGATTTCAATTAATTCATGTGGATTTTTACCTTCTTTTTGATAAACCATATCAAGAATTGAAGGGTCAACTGAACCAGATCTTGTACCCATTACAACACCATCAAGTGGTGTGAAGCCCATTGAAGTATCAATACATTCACCATATTTAACAGCAGCTAAGCTTGCACCATTACCGATATGTGCAGTAATTAACTTTAATTCTTTAACATCTTTTCCTAAAACACGAGCTGCTTCTAATGATACATATTGATGACTAGTTCCGTGTGCTCCATATTTTCTAATCTTATAGTCATCATACCAATGTAGTGGTACGGCATAGCGATATGCTTCATCTTTCATTGTTTGATGGAAAGATGTATCAAAAACAATTGCTTGTAAAACATTAGGTAATGCTGAATAGAATCCCTTAATACCTTTAATGTGTGCATCATTATGCACAGGTGCAAAATCGATTGTTCCTTCAAGTTTATGTAAAACTTCATCATCTAAAACAGCAGTCTTAACAAATTCTGGACCTCCGTTCACATAACGATGACCAACACCTTTGATTTCATGTAAATCTTTGATGATACCTTTTTCAATCAATAATTCTTTCAAAACATCAACAGCATCAGCATGAGATTTAATTGATAGGTCTTTCTTTTCCTTTACTAATTCACCATTAAGCTTATACTTATATGTAACTGAAGGTTCTTCAATACCTATTCTTTCAAAACCACCTTCAAATAAGACGACAGGTTGTTCTTTTGCTTCATCTAAAGGCATATTAATTAATTGAAATTTAAGTGATGAGCTACCTGCATTAACAACTAAGATTTTTTCCATATTTTATTTCTCCATATTCTTCTTAATATCTAATAATATTTGCTTAAATTTTTCTTTTTCTTGAATACTAGGTAAATTATAAACACTAGTACCAATTGTTTTTTGTGAAGTAATTTTTTCAACAATTAGTATCATTTTACTCTTTGTTCTAAAAAAAGTCTTTGGTAGTGAAATAATACCTTTAAAATACGCATATTTTTTAAAGAATTCTTTAAATAATAAGCTACCTTCTAAATTGAAGAAATCAGTACTTACAACATAATATGCTAAAGCACTATCTGTTCCACTCTTAAGGTGCTTTTCAATCGCAAGATATACGAAATCTCTCACACCTTGATCATATAGTTCAGAATGATAATATTCATTTTCATATTGGTAATTATCTAAATCAGCAACAATGGCATCAACATTAGGGTAATTGAAAGATAAAATATCTTCCATATGAACTTCCATTTTTGTACCTAATAAATTAGCATAGGCTTCATTATATTTACAAAGTAAAGCATTTTGTTCAATTCCGATAATATAAGGGTCTGAATTCAAAGAGTTAATCAAATTATTAGTTAAATTACCCATGCCAAGACCCAACTCTAAGATTTTTAAATCTGGTTTTTCCTTTATGATGTATGCTAATATGACACCGATAACATCAGGTGTTATAGCATCAAGCGATAGGTTTAAATCTTTTAGAGCCTTTATTTCATCTAGTAATAAAGCTCTTTTAAGTTCAATACTATCAACATCAACTTCCTCGATTTTTTTAATAAATGGTTTATAACATTTATCAATATTTTCGATTGTACCATTTAAGAGATTTAAAGCATAAGTTAGAGCTTCAAGATAAGTAATTTTAATCTCTTCTTCTTTATTGACTTCATAAACTTTTAAAGCAAGTTCATCATATAAATCGGCAAGTAAAGATATTTTATCCATTACTTCACTCCTTTTGTGATTTTCTTGATGATGGCATTACCGACAACTTTTGAACTTGTCCATGCCCATTGAAGATTATAGCCACCACAAAGACCATCGATATTTAATAATTCACCAGCAACATACATATTAGGACATTTATATAGTTCTAAATCGTCATTGACTTCATATAATTCTACACCACCAACACTTACTTGTGAATGTTCAAAACTATCTAAATCTTTATATGGAACTTCCCATTTCTTGATAGCATAAACTAAACGTTCTAAATCTTTTAAATTAAGATCACAGACATTTCCATCAAGTGGAATTCTTGCTCTTTTTAAAATGTTCAAAACTAACATCTTAGGGAAAATACCAATCAAGAAGTTGACATTTGTGTAATTTTGTAGATGAATCTTTCTAACCTCTAAGAATAGTTTAAGTTCAGCTTCATCATATCCATCCATTAAATCAATCATAATATGACTTGGCATACCTGTTTTAGATATAATCGATCTTGAAATAAAGGATGATACGTTCATCATCACAATTCCTGATAAAGCATTGGCCTTAAATTGGATTTCACCAAATTCTTTATATTTTGGTTCTTTTTCTTTTTTCATAAAGACTTTAACCAATGCTTTATAACGAAGTCCATCTAATCCCTTAAGTTGATTTTCATCAATTTTTAAACCAGTTAGACCCGGAAGAATTGGTGTAATATCAACTTTTAAACGCTTTAAGAGTTCATAACCTGATCCATTGCTACCTAAAATCGATGAAGATTTACCACCTGTTGCCATTACAACATAGTCAGCTTCAACTTTAGAGGCACGAGATGATTCAATTAAATATTTATTGTTTTTACTAGTAATTCTTTTGACATCAAAATTACACATTTCTTTAATGTCTAAATCTTTAATTCTAAATCTTAAAACATCTAAAACACTATTAGCTGATTCACTACGTGGATATACTCTTCCTTCTTGTAAAGTAATTGTTGAAAGTCCTAATGTTTCAAAAAACCTTATTGTTTCTTTAGCATTATATTTTTTAAAGAATTTTACTAAAAATTCATTAATGTTATAATTCACAGGATTTTTAGCAAGAGCCATATTAGTAATATTGGCTTTACCACCACCTGTTGCTAAAATCTTTTTACCAACACGTTCTAAACGTTCCAAAATGATGACTTCACATTCGTCACGTAATTTCTCTTTAATGACGATGCTTGTTACAAGACCTGCTGCACCACCGCCGATAACTGCGACAACGGGTTTTGTTTGTAACATTTCATCACCTCTTTTCATTTTACATTTCTTTTAATGCTTGTTTTATAGTGTTTTTAACTTCATCAAGTGATAGTTCAACTTTTTCCATTGTACTTCTTGTCTTAAATTCAACAATGTTTTCACTTGCTCTTCTACCAACAGTAACGATGTAAGGAATACCCATCAATTCCCAATCTTTGAATTTAAAGCCTGGGCGTTCATTACGATCATCCAAAATAACTTCAGCACCTAATTTTTCTAAAGTTTTAGCTAATTTATCAGATACTTTTTTCTGATCTGAATCATCATAATTAATAGGTACGATAACAACATGATATGGAGCTACATTCATTGGCCAAATAATACCAGCTTCATCATTGTTTTGTTCAATGATTGCCTGCATTGTTCTAGTAACACCAATACCATAACATCCCATGATAACATTCTTTGGTTGACCTTTTTCATCTAAATAAGTTAAATTCATCTTTGAAGAATATTTATCTTGAAGTTTAAAGATTTGACCAACTTCAATTCCACGATTTTGACTTAAAGGTTGACCACAAATAGGACATAAATCATTTTCTTGAACTAAAATCAAATCACAAACTTGACCATTGAAATCACGTCCAAACTTGATGTTTTGATAATGTTTATCAGGAAGATTTGCACCTGAAATAAATGAATTCATCATTGATACTTCTTTATCAACATAAATATCAACTTTAGCTTGAAGATTAACTGGTCCAATAAAACCTTTAATTAAGCCTAAAGATGCTATTTCTTCATCAGTTGCAAGCTTCAAATAGTTTTCATTTGAATTGCTTTCATTAACTAATTTAATGATATTGACTTCACGATCTCCTCTAATTAAAGTAAGTAAATACTTTTCATTATAAAAATCATGATAAATAATTGATTTAACTAATTCTTTTTGTTTAAAGCCAAACTTAACTAATTCATCGATTGTTTTCACATTAGGTGTATCAATTAAAGCAAGTTCTTTTTCCTCAGCGTCTTGTTTTTCAATTTGACATTCAGCTTTTTCTTGGTCAGCAGCATAATGACAATGATTACAACTAATAATTGTTGATTCGCCAATATCAGATAATGCCATAAATTGATGTGAACCATTACCACCAATATTACCAGTATCAGCTAGAACTGGTTCAAACTTTAAATGTAATCTTGTAAAAATATTAGAATAAGTATCATACATTAATTGATAGCTTTTGTTTAATCCTTTTTCATCTTTATCAAATGAATAAGCATCTTTCATAATGAATTCTCTTGATCTCATTAAACCAAAACGAGGTCTAAATTCATCGCGATACTTAGTTTGAATTTGATACATTGTTAAAGGTAATGACTTAGAAGACTTGATTAAGTCTCTTGCCATCGATGTGAATACTTCTTCATGTGTTGGACCTAAACAGAATTCACGATCATGACGATCCTTTAATCTCATCAATTCAGGACCATATTTATCCCAACGACCAGATTCTACCCATAAATCTTTTGGTTGTAACGCACTACACAAAATTTCTTGTGCACCACTTTTATCCATTTCTTCACGGATAATATTTTCAATCTTTCTTAAAACTCTTAAACCCATTGGTAAATAATTGTATACACCAGCAACTTCTGCCTTTAATAGCCCTGCTCTAATCAATAAAATATGCGAATTGATTTTCGCATCGCTTGGTGATTCTTTAAGAGTTGTAATTAACATTTTACTAGCTTTCATAATAATTCTCCATATACTAATTTATTATACCATTTTACTTATTTTTTTTCAATTAAAGAGTTCAAAATTGAACTTATCATAAATTATCAAAATATAGTTATTTTTTTATATTATTATTTTATCATGCTTAGTTAATTTATAGATAACAATTCTTACAATCTGAATAACTAAAAGAATAATAGTTAAAATCAATAGAACTAAATAAAACACCTTAAAACCATGATGACCAATAACTTGTCCATTAACATTATCCATTAGGAAGACACCTAATTGTTGGCCACAGTTTGCGATCATAATTCCGATGGTTGTAAATTCAACACCTAAAAGCTTCAAAAAGTATGTGTAAGCTGTATGGAAGAATATTCCTACCGAAATCCCTCTTAAACCACTTAATATGATAATTGAATAAATATTTAAATCTAAATAGTTTACAAATTGACGAATCAGCATACAAAAGATTGCTGTTAGTATTAAATAATCACCATTCAAGCGCTCTTTAAAACGTGCAAGAATAAGCATGACAATGGTTTCAATAATAACATAGTAACTATAAACAAAACCAAACTGTGATTCATCAAAACCTTTAGATTGTAAGAACAATGAAAAATAATGATCTCCAGAAAAGCAAATCGTCATAAAAAGAACAAACACAATTAAATATAAATAAAATGATTTATTCTTTAAGACTCCTAAAGCATTAAACTTTAGTTCTTCTTTCTTTTCATCTAAAATAGGAATAATGAGAAAATATAAAATACCTGAAATAATAAATAGAATACTAGCTACTAAAAAACACCAAGTAAAACTTGTATGTTTAATTAATAAACCACCTAAGACTGTACCAATAACATAAGCAACTGAACCAAATACTCTAATGGATGAATATGATTTAGATGCGTTATTCGCATATATTGTGATAATTGAATCCATTAAACCATAATGGCATGCACCAAAGATGGCGATAAAGATTGCTGATGTCATAATCATTCCATATGACTTAGACATAGTTATTAATAAAATAGATATTGCTTCTAAGATACTAATAATAGCTAATACAATCTTAGTTCTTTTAAAATTACGGCATATTTTAGTATAAAGGGGATTCATTAAAACACCAATTAATGGCGATAAACCTATAATAAAACCAATTCTTCCCTCAACTAAACATCTCGATTTTAAATATAAAGCAAGAAAAGGATAGTAAAATGAATCACCTAAATATCTAATAAAAGTAAGTAAACGATATTTAATATTTTCCATATTTTCACCAATAACTTTATATATTATAGCACAATTTGGACTAATTATAAATTTTTTAGTTTATAAATTGATAAAAAATTATAAAAATGATAAAATATAACCATATTTATATAGGAGGGAAAATATGAATAAAGTTTTAAAAATTTCTAGTTTCATCGCTTTAATTCTTTGTCTTTTTGCATTATGTTCTTGTGCACCAAAAGATTTAGAAGCTGCAAAGAAAAAAATGGAGAAAAAAGGTTATGAGCGTGTATACGTTGATACAGCTTTAACACAAGCTTTTTCAGGTTACAATGTAAAAGGAAGTATCACATTCAGTGATGGCGATAAAGATCTAACAGGTATTGCAATTCTATTTAGTTCTAAAGCAGAAGCTAAAAAATATTGGAATGACCACAAAGATGATATCAATAAAGCTATGGAATCAGATGATGACTATCTAATTAGACGTGTCGGAAAATGGATAGTTTCTGGCGATCGTAAAGCCGTTAAAGCATTCCTATAAAAATTAATAAAGAGACCAGGATTTTTCCTGATCTTTTTATTTCAATATTTTCTTTAAATACTTATTTAATCTAGTGCTCATAAAATAGAAACCTAAATCTGTAGGATGAGCACCATCAACAGTCATTTCTAAATCTTGTGGACCTATTAATTTATGTCCATCTAAAAAATAAATGTTGTTATCTTCTTTTTGATGGATTCTGACAATTCTTTTTTGATAAGAATATAGTTTTCTTTCATTTATGCCATTCGTTTCAAAGTGATGTTCGTTTGGCATCATGATTTTGGATAAAACTAAGATTGGAACTGTAGGATAACTCTTTCTTAAAGTATTAATAAATGTTTCTAAAGTATTTTGCATCATTTGTAATGTAACATTGGCTTCATAATCTAAAATATACATTTTAACATTATCAATAGATGCTAACATTTCAGCAATTTCTTTTTGCCCTCTACCATTTCCACTAAAACCAAAATTAACAAATTCATAGTCCATCATTCTTGATAAAATATTCGTATAGCACATACCTGGGCGTGATGCGCATCCACCTTGGGTAATGGATGTACCATAGCATACAACTTTGCCTTTCGTAAATAAAGTTGCTGGCTTAACTACCGCATTTTCATCAAGACCAATTTGAATCTCATTAACTGATGCATAAAGTGGTAAATTGATTAAATGAAGACGCATCTTCTTTTCGATATTTTCATAGTATGTAAAACTATACTTTAAATTATTAATTGGAAAAGAAGCACATCTAAAAAAAGCTAAATCCGCTGGATTGCTACCTAAATATAAGTCACAACCACCTTGGCCAGTAAATGCCATATGGGCCATGTGAAAATTACCACCCATCTCAACTTCAATTTTGAAAGTAGTTGAATCAGTATAAAAGGCAATCATTGAACCAGC
>DBWT01000047.1:24295-31111 GCA_002309035.1 Caryophanales bacterium UBA1231
TCTATTTGTTTAATATCAGCCATAAGTACCTCTAATAATAAAAGCTTGATGAAAATCAAGCTTTATTTTTTTATGATATTAATTTAATAATATCTTCATATTCATTGAATAATTCTTTTGATTTACCAATTACTTCTTCAAAAGGATTGGAAACAATCTTATTTGATTGAACACCAATGCAAACACCAGATTGACCATTCATTAATGCTTCAACAGCTGCTAAGCCTAAACGTGAAGCTAAAATTCTATCATATGAAGATGGTTTTCCACCTCTTTGAATGTGGCCAAGAACTGTTGCTCTTGTTTCCATTCCACTATAAGCTTCGATTTCTTTAGCAAGTTCAAATACATCAAATAAATGTTCTGTAACGATGATAATTGGATGACGTTTGCCTTGTTCTTTGAAATATTTAGTTTGGTCTAAAATTGTTTGTAAATCGTTATTTTGTGTGTTTGTAACAACAAATTCAGCACCTGTTGCAAGACCAGCAGCTCTTGCGATATCACCACAATAGCGTCCCATAACTTCAACAACAGCACAACGGTGGTGGCTACCACAAGTATCTCTTAATTTATCGATACATTCAACAACAGTATTAACGCAAGTATCGAAACCGATTGTATAATCAGTGTTTGCGATATCATTATCAATTGTACCTGGAATACCAACTACTTTGATTCCATGATCATGAAGACGTTTCGCACCTGTATAAGTACCATCACCACCAATAACAACTAAACCATCGATATTGTTATCTTTTAATGTTTGAATACCCCTATCTCTAACCTCAGGTTGTGGAAATTCAGGAAGACGAGCAGAACCTAAAATAGTTCCACCACGTGTTATTATATCAGTAACTGATCTTCTTGTCATTGTTTCATAATTGTCGCCACCTTCAACAAGACCTTTATAGCCTTCATGAATACCAACAACTTCTAAACCAAATGAACGAGCAGAACGAACAACTGATCTAATAGCAGCGTTCATTCCTGGTGCATCACCACCAGAAGTTAAAACAGCAATTTTCTTTATCATAATAATTTCTCCTACGTACTTTATAAATTATATAATAAACCGTGAAAAATTGCAAATGAATTAATCAACCAATTTTTCTAAATGCCAAATGTTTTTAACATAATCTTCAATAGATCTGTCAGCTGCAAAAATACCAGCTTCACTAATGTTAATTAATGACATTTTAGCAAATTTTAAAGGTTGACGATAAATTTCATCCATCTTTTCGTAAGCTTCCATATAACTATCGAAATCAGCTAAACACATGTATCTATCCGCAATACCTTGTGAAGTTAATAGGTAGTTCGCAATATTTTCAAAACTCTTGCCGGCAAAGCCAACCTTTAATGTATTAATAATATCTTGAATATCATGATTACGATTGTAATAATAAGTTGAATTGTATCCTTGTTGCCATAATTTTTCAACTTCTTCTTTATTCATACCAAAGATAAAGATATTATCATCACCCACAACTTCATGGATTTCAACGTTTGCACCATCTTCTGTACCTAAAGTAACTGCACCATTAATCATAAATTTCATGTTAGAAGTTCCACTAGCTTCTTTACCAGCCAAAGAAATTTGTTCACTAATATCAGCAGCTGGAATCAACTTTTCAGCAAGTGTTACACAATAATCTTCAACGAAAACAACATTAAGTTTTTTCTTGATTTCTGGATGAAGATTAATTTCTTCACTAATTTTATTAATTAATTCAATTACTTCTTTCGCAACGAAATATCCAGGTGCTGCTTTCGCACCAAAGATAAATGTTTGTGGTGTAATATCAAGATCAGGGTTAGCTTTAAGTTTATTATAAAGATTAATGATTTTCAAAACATTCAACAATTGACGTTTATATTCATGTAATCTCTTAACTTGAACATCAAAGCGTGTATTAGGGTCAATAACAACACCTTGTTTTTTGTAAATTGCTTCCGCAAAATCTTTCTTATTTTGATATTTAATGTCAAGTAATTCTTTCAAAACTTCTTCATCGTTTTCAAATTTTCTTAAATCTTTAAGTTTTGAAGCATCTTTATAATAATCATGTCCAATTAAACGATCTAGAAGCTTACATAATCTTGGATTTGATTGATAAAGCCATCTTCTATGAGCAATACCATTAGTAACATTTGTAAACTTTTCTGGAGTATATAAGTAATAGTTTTTGAAAATACTTTCTTTTATAATATCACTATGAAGTTGTGATACGCCATTAACATGGTGACTGCCAAGAACCGCAAGATTTGCCATTCTTACACGATTGTATGAAACAACAAGCATATTGTCGATTTTATTAAAATCATAAGGATATGCTCGACATAAATCTTCATATAAACGACGATTGATTTCATTGATTATCATCGCAATTCTAGGAAGTAATATTTGAAATCTTTCCATACTCCATGTTTCTAAAGCTTCAACTAGGATAGTATGATTAGTATATGAAATCGTTCTAGTACAAATATCCCATGCTTCATCCCAACCCAATTCATAATCATCCATTAAAAGACGCATAAGTTCAGGAATACACAATACTGGATGTGTGTCATTTAAGTGAATTGCCACTTTATCTGGAAGTGTTCTGATGTCTTTATAATTCTTCATGTGGTCTTTCACAATATTTTGAAGTGAAGCACTTACTAAGAAATATTGTTGTTTTAGTCTTAGTGTTTTACCTTCTTGATGATCATCAGATGGATATAAGACTTTAGTAATCATAGCTGCATCAGTACTTTCTTTGATTGCCGCAGCATAATCGCCTTGTGAGAAAGATTTCATGTCAAATGTTCTTAAACTAACACTACGCCATAAACGAAGTGTTGTGATTGCCTTAGATGCACCACCACTAATCAACATATCATATGGCATCGCTTCGACATCTTTTGTATTATAGTAATCAAACTTTAGATGACCATTTTCTCTTCTTTCCACAACTTGACCACCAAAACGAACAGTTAATGCTCTGTCGCCTCGAGGAATCAACCAAACGTCACCACCAGGAAGCCAAACATCAGGCATTTCTGTTTGCCATCCATCAACTATTTTTTGTTTGAAAAGACCATATTCATATCTTAATGAAAAACCATAAGCTGGATATGATAAACTAGCTAAACTGTCCATAAAGCATGCAGCTAAACGTCCTAAACCACCATTTCCAAGCCCAGCATCAGGTTCTTGTTCATATAAATCATTAATATCATAACCCATAGATTGAAGAGTATCTTTATAATCTTCAACAATACCTAAGTTATATAAATTATTCTTGAGGCTCCGTCCAACCAAGAATTCCATACACATATAATAGACTCTCTTTTTTTGTTGGACTTTAACTTCATGATTAAATTTCTTTTTATTGGCCATTAAAATGTCTAAAGTAGTCAGTGAGACAGCTTTATACATTTGATCAAGTGAAGCATCACTTGGGGTTACGCCAAAATAGTTAGCCAATTTCTCTTCTATTTTGGCTCTAATACCATTATTGATCATAAAAACTCCTATTTAAGAAATTCATTATATAATTCAACATATTTACGAGCTGATTGTGTCCAACCAAAATCACAAAGCATTACTGTCTTAACTTGTTGTTGCCATAATTCTTTATTTTCATAATCTTTTAAAGCAACTCTTAACTTACCAAGCATTTCGAAAGCATCGATGTTTTGGAATACATAACCATTACCACCAGGTGTTTGGAAATCTTTGATTGAATCTGCAAGACCACCTGTAGCACGAACTAGAGGAATTGCACCATAACGGCATGCAATCATTTGCGCAAGTCCACATGGTTCAAAAACACTTGGCATTAAGAAAATATCAGCTGATGCATAAATCTTACGTGATAAATCATTATTGAATGCAATAATAACTGATACTTTACCTTTAAATGTATGTTCAATATCTCTTAAGAACCATTCAAAGTATGCATCACCAGTACCTAAAATAACAAGTTGTAATTTTTCTTTAAGAATATCACCAATAACATCCTTAATTAAACCTAAACCTTTATGACCTACTAAACGAGTAACCATACCAACCATTGGTATATCTTTATTAACTTGTAGACCTAACATTTCTTGAAGTTTAAGTTTATTTTCAACTTTTAATTCAGGTGTTGTTTTATCATATTGAACAAATAAAGCTTTGTCTGTTTTTGGATTATATGAAGTACGATCGATACCATTTAAAATACCAATTAATTTACCTTCTTTTTGGATTCTTTCAACTTCAAGTTCCAAACCTTTTGAGAAATATTCATATTTGATTTCATCAGCATAAGTAGGAGAGACTGTTGTAACTTTATTTGAACATTCCATTGCACCTTTTAAGATATTAATTTGACCACGATATTCTAAAATATAACCATATTCAGCTGGAATGCCAAAAACATCTTCTAAAATATCTTCATCATATGAATAAATACCTTGGTATTCAATATTGTGAATTGTAAATATTCTTTTAACATCTTTGAAATCTGCATCATTATAATATAATGTTCTTAAATATACTGAAACTAAACCAGTTTGCCAGTCATGACAATGAATAATATTTGGGACAATTCCTAAATACTTCATAACATCAATAGATGCTTTTGAGAAAAAGGCAAAACGTTCACCATCATCAAAATATCCATAATAATTTGACTTTTTAAAATAATATTCATTATCTAGAAAATAATATGTAACACCATCTTTAACATACTTAAAAATGCCACAATATTGTTTACGCCAAGCAAGCATAACTGTTGTTTGTCCAATATATTCAAGCTTTTCTTTATATGATTCATTAGTGAATTTTGAATATAATGGAAGCATAACGAAGATTTCAGCATCGCCTTCTTCTTTCATTATTTTAAGTAATCTTTGTGGTAATGAACCAATTACATCTGCCAAACCGCCAGATGCGAAAAAAGGTTGACATTCTGAAGCAATAATTCCTATTCTTTTCATTATTTTCCTCCTATAGACTCATACTTTTACCAATAAAATATGGTAATTTACTACAACCAGTTAGCTCTTTATTTTCACTGATTAAAACATTTTTATCAGTAATGACTGCCGTTAGTTTAACATTTTCCGATACTTTAGTATCCTGCATTAAGATGCAATCTTTAACTACTGCACCTTTAGATACTTTAACGCCTCGGAAAAGAATTGAATTTTCAACAACACCTTCAATGATGCATCCATCAGCGATTAAGCTGTTGCTGACAACTGAAGTTTCTCCATACATTGTTGGAGCAGAATCACGAACTTTAGTGTATAGTGGAATACTTTCTAAAATTGTTCTTCTAATTTCTGGATTTAAAAGCATCATATTGTTTTTATAGTAAGATGCCATTGAATCAATTGGTAAATAAACATCATTATGAACAAAACCAATAATATTTAATTTACCAATATTATTGATAATAAATTCTTGTTCAAAAGATACAGCACCTTTTAAACTAGCTAATTCTAATAATTTAATAAATAAATCTTTTTTGAAAACATAAGTATTAATAGTCGTATTAGTACCTTTTCTTGAGAAATCAGCACCAATAACCTTATAATCATCTAATTTCAAAACTAATTTATTTTGATCAGGATTTTCTTCTTCACGATACATAATTGTAATATCAGCACCATATTTTTGATGTTTTCTTAAAACTTTATTATAATCAATAATACTTACACAATTACAATCAGTTAAAATAATATTTTCTTCTGGACTTTTTTTGATATAACCAATAATGCCCATTAATCCTTCGATACGATTGGCATAGATTGATTCACTTTGGTAGCTACCAAATGGTGGAAAAATAACAACACCACCGTTTTTTCTTGATAAATCCCATTCTTTACCACTACCAATGTGGTCCATTAGGGATTGATAATTTCTTTTAGTTATTACAGCAATTTGTGTAATATCAGCGTTAACCATTGAAGATAAAGTAAAATCAATAAGACGGTATCTTCCACCAAAAGGAATAGATGCTTCTGTTCTAACTCTAACCAATTCTTCAAGTTGACTTACTTTGCCGTCTGCAAAAATAATTCCTAATGCTCCCATGATTATTCCTCCACTTCAATATTTAAACCTTTACCAAAAGTTTCATTGTCCTTAACAACATAGCTACGTCCAATAACAGTAATGTCTTTACTAGTAGCATTTTCATCACCGATTTTAGCATTTTGGCCAATCTTTACATCTTCATCGATGATGGAATAGTTGATAACAGCATCTTCACTAATGATAACATTGTTGAAAATAACGCTATTCTTGACAACTGCGCCTTCTTTGATAGTAACATTATTACCAATAACACTATTGATGACAGTTCCTTGAATATTAGAACCACTACTAATTAGTGAGTTTTCAATTTTAACTTTTGGCCCAACAAATTGTGGTGTTGGATTAGAAATTCTTGAATAGATTTTCCAATTCTTGTCATATAAATCAAATTTAGGTTCACTACCTAATAAATCCATATTCGCAAGCCATAAGCTTTCAATTGTTCCAACATCTTTCCAGTATCCTTTAAATGGATAAGCAACCATTAGTTCACCATTATTTAGCATTGTTGGAATAATGTCTTTACCAAAATCGTGGTTTGTATCCATTTCATTGTCTTCTTCTAGATACTTAATTAACTTTTCTGTTTTGAAAATGTAAATACCCATTGATGCTTGATTGTTCTTTGGCACTTTTGGTTTTTCTTCGAATTCAACGATACGCATATTTTGATCAGTATTCATAATACCAAAACGTGATGCTTCTTCATATGTTACTTCTAAAGTTGCGATTGTACAATC
>DBWT01000047.1:31202-54318 GCA_002309035.1 Caryophanales bacterium UBA1231
TTCTTTATAAAATTAATATTTTGGTATATCGCATTAGCTGTTCCTAAATACCAAGCACTCTTATCTTTTGCTTGATATGGTGGTAAAATATGAGCACCACCATAGATTCTATCCAAATCCCATGGCGCACCATTTCCAATATATTCATTCAAAATCAATGGTTGATATTGTGTTAAAACACCAACAGTATCAATTTTAGAATTTGTACAATTAGATAGTGGGAAATCAATAATTCGGTATTTTCCCCCAAATGAAACTGCTGGTTTAGCAACTTTTGTTGTTAAAGCTTTTAAACGGCTTCCTTGGCCACCAGCAAGTAACATTGCTATACAAGTTTTATTTTTCTGCATTTTTTAATCCTCCTTAATGAAATAGATACCAGTATTTCTTGGTAAATCAAACATTAATTTACCATTTTTTACAACAAACTCATGTCCAATTAGTTGGTTCCAACCACCAAACTTTACATCATAGCTTGCACAAATAATTTTATATTTTCCGTTAGGAACTGTTACGTAATAACCTTTCCAGTCGCATGCAGCAAAATTTAAAACAACAATGATACTTTTGCCTTGATCATCAAAACGTTGATAAGCAAATGTATTATGGTCTTTATCATCAACAATCAACCACTTAAAGCCATCATAAGAATCATCTAAACGATAAAGTGGTGGATTATTTAGATAAATGGAATTTAAATAAGCCATAAAACGTTGGAAATTAGCATGATGAGGATACTGAAGTAATAGCCAATCAATTTCCCGATCATCACGCCACTCGATAACTTGAGCAATTTCATTACCCATAAAACTTAGTTTTTTACCAGGCTCACTCATCATATACATGTAGTAAGTTTCTAGGTTTAAAAACTTCGTATCATAGTCTCCAGGCATCTTGTTGAGAAGCGATAATTTCCCATGTACAACCTCATCATGAGATAGTGGTAAAATGTATTTTTCGGAAAAAGCATAGGTTAATTGGAAGGTCATAAGGTCGTGTTTATACTGCTTATAAATAGGATCACTGCTAGCATAACGTAGTGAATCATTCATCCAACCCATGTTCCATTTGTATTGAAAGCCTAAGCCACCATCCTCTACTCTTTTCGTAATACCAGGGTATGGTGTTGCTTCTTCAGCAATCATCATAACGCCTTTAAATAGATGGGCGATTAAATCATTGAGTTTTTTGATGAAGGCAAGTGCTTCTAAATTGATATTTGTACCATATGAATTTGGATGCCATTCGCCTTTTCCTCTTTCATAATCAAGATATAGCATTGAAGAAACTGCATCAACTCTTAGTCCATCAATATGATATTCATTGATTAAATAAACAGCATTTGAAATTAAAAAACTTTGTATCTCACAACGTCCATAATCAAACATTCTAGTTCCCCAACCCTTGTGTTCTCTTCTAGTTGGATCACTTGGTTCATATAAAAAAGTACCATCAAAATTAATTAAACCATGATCATCTTTACAAAAATGTCCAGGTACCCAGTCAACTAAAACACCAATATTGGCATGATGGAGAATATCAACAAAAGCCATAAAATCCTTTGGTGTTCCAAATCTCGATGTTATCGCATAAAACCCTGTCACTTGGTATCCCCATGATGGGTCATAAGGATATTCCGAAACGGGCATTAATTCCACATGTGTATACCCCATCTTATGACAATAATCTCTTAATTCATAAGCACATTTTACATAATCGAAGAAATTACCATCTTCATATGTACGCCATGAAGCTAAATTTACTTCATAGATATTTAATGGTTGATTGTAATAATGACGATATTCACGATTATTCATCCATTCTTGATCATGAAAAACATAACCATCTAAATTATAAACCTTTGATGCTGTATTAGGTCGAAGTTCTGAATGAAATGCATATGGATCAGCTTTCAAATGCCAACGATGACGATAGAATATCGCATACTTATATTCACTGTATTCATTAACATTGAATAATGTTACTTCCCAAATACCTTCATTGTTGATTTTAGTCATTGGATTTGCATAACGATTCCAATCATTGAACGAACCAACAACACTAATCTTTTCAGCATTTGGTGCCCATACACGAAAAGTGACACCACCATTTTCAAAATGTGAGCCTAGTAGTTTATATGAATAATAATTTGTACCTTGATGAAAAAGAAAGATTGCTTGTTCATTTTTCATTTACGCATACCTCTTCTATTATATTATACCACCATTTCAAGTTTTTTTCCATAAACATACTAATAATAAATAATAACAAAATGGATGCCTATTTAGCATCCATTTTTCCTTAAAAATTCATTAACTATTCTATTCGTTTGTACTTCGTAAACGAATTACCTATTGTGTTTTTATCATAAATCGTCATGTTTACTGTATATCCTTCAGCAACCATTGGATTACCTTTCCAAACTAAAGTTACTGATGATCTACTTGCTTTATATATACCATGACCTGACCAAATAGTTGAAGCACCATCATAATAATCAGTATAATCAAATGTTCCATCACCATTAATACGATATGCGGTTAAGCCAACTTGTACCATATTTTTTTCTTTATTCGAATATTGTCCTTGTTGAACATAAATACCTGGTGAAAGTTTTGATCCACCACCAAAGACAAAGATATGCATTAGTATGAGGACAATACCACAAATTAGAAGCAATAATCCAGGTGCAATACATGCAGCTTCTTTCTTTGTTAAACGATAATCATTACCAGTTTTTTGTTTGCTTATTTTTTGTTTTTTGCCTGTGATAACCATCATTAGCAACCTCTTCAGTAATTGAAAAATAGCAAATCTCATTTTCAATACCAGAGCCCTCATTACCAGTTAAATCAAAATAGACTTGGTTATAATAAGCATTATCTATTCCAATGGTATGACGTTTTGATATAAATAATACTTTAACCTCAATATTTTTTTCAGGCATGATGAATTTATTAGAATCTTTTAGTTGATTGTCAATGACATAACCTTTAATCTTCCATTCTTCTGCAGGAACAGCATTAATCGTTACTTCACTACCTGCTGCAACTTGCATACTAGATATCGAAACAGTTCCTTCGCCTTCTTGTTTTAAATCGATCAAATATAGACCTTTGCCATCATCAGTAATAGATGAACCTGTTCTTTTAACAAGAGGTGTTAGCCTGTAATCATTACTCTTTGTAAGTAATGTTACATCAATAGAACCCTTCTTAGATGTTGTAATTTCATATTTAATTACACTCGTTGTGCATGAAGATAATAATAAAACAAAGCACAAAAAGAAAAATAAACTAATTATCTTTTTTTCATATTTAAATTCCTCTAAATGAATTATTTTTGAAACTTCTCATTTAGTGCTTTTTTAACAGATGCAGGCACGAAATCATCAATCTTACCACCGAATGCGGCTATCTCTTTAACACTACTACTTGATAGGAATGAATATGAATGATCGCTCATAATAAAGATTGTTTCAATATCTTGATCAAGTGATTTGTTGATTGCAGCCATTTGTAATTCATATTCAAAATCACTGACCATTCTTAAACCTCTTATGATGCAATTAGCATTTACTTGACGACAATAGTCGACAGTAAGATGAGGTGTAGAATCAATAATAATATTTTTCAAATCTTTTGTTGCTTCTTTTAAAAGAGCAATTCTTTCATCAAGTGAAAACAAAACGTTCTTGTTGAGATTTGATGGAACAACAACGTAAATCAAATCAAATAGTTTTGATGCTCTTTCAATTATATTTAAATGGCCATTTGTAATTGGATCAAATGTTCCAGGGTATACTGCGATTCTCATAATTACTCCTTTTCCAAAATCAATACTTCGCTTGAAGCATATCGTCTTTTTAATTTAACTGATAGTGTTGGATAATCACATCTAACAATATCTTCTTTTGGATATTCACATACAATGTATCCACCATCACATAACATATTATTTTGAACAATAAAATCAACTAATTCATCAATAACCTTGAGTTTAAATGGTGGATCTAAGAAAATCAAATCAAATTGTTGATTTGTAAATCCTTTTAATATTTGATGATAATCACCATATAAAATAGTTAATTCTTTCATTGAATTTAATGCTTTAGCATTTCTTTTGATTACTTCTATTGCATCTAAATTATTATCTAAAATATAGGCTTTTTTAGCACCACGGGAAATAGCTTCTAAGCTTAAAGCTCCACTGCCGCCAAAAACATCTAAAACAACAAAATCATAAAGCATTCCACCAAGACTTGAAAAAATAGCTTCTTTTGTACCATCAAGTGTTGGTCTTGTTGCAAGACCTGGAAGAGTTTCTAGTTTTCTACCACGATTTGTTCCTGCGATTATTCTCATAATAATATACCTTCTTACAATCTAGTTTACCAAATTTTTATCATTTTTACAAGATAAATAGATAAAAAGTGCACTCAAGACGAGTGCACCTAATTTATGCTATGATATACAAGATTCCAGCAACTAATATGAAGAAGAGTCCAACTAAAAGATATGGCATAAAAATAAACTTTTTTGTTGATCTTTTAGCTTTCTTAACTGTTTCATATTCTACTAAATCTTGATATCGTCCTCCATCACGAGAGAACATTTTATTAAAACCATAACCAAAAGTATCTAAAGCACCAAGGTTCACAACTAAAACGAGTAAACCAAACAATGCTACAACAGCACCACCTAAGATGAATGAGTTAGCATAACTTAAAACATATTGAAAACTCGTTTCATATAGGTGAATAACAGTAATTGTTGAAGCAATTACGAATGCTACAATGTAGCGAATTGGTGAATGAAAAATTACACGATTTGACATCTTAGTCCTTTAGTTGTTTTAAGTATTCTGCATATTCAGCTTGGTTACAATATACTGAATGACCTGGTTTTAATTCTCTCAATTCAGGTAAATCTTCTCTGTAATCATGCATACCTGGGTTGTAAACGATTCTTTGACGTTTCTTTTCGCTCTTTGGATTAGGTTTAGGAATTGCTGAAAGAAGTGAACGAGTATATGGATGCATTGGGTTTTTAAACAATTCATCACTACTTGCTGTTTCAACAACCTTACCATAATACATAACAACGATACGATCACAGAAGTATTTAACAACTGATAAGTCATGGGCAATAAAGATAATTGATAGACCTAATTCATCCTTCAAATCATTTAATAAGTTAATGATTTGGGCACGAATAGATACATCAAGAGCAGAGATAGGTTCATCACAAATTAGTAAGCGTGGATTCATAATTAATGCTCTCGCAATACCAATTCTTTGACGTTGTCCACCAGAGAATTCATGTGGATAACGAGAAGCGTGTTCAGAAACCAAACCAACTTTTTCAAGCATTTCAACAACTTTTTCGTGATTCTTTGCTTTATTTCTTTGACCTTGAATTGTAAGACCTTCTTGAATAATATCTTCAACAGTCATACGAGGGTCCAATGAATCAATAGGATCTTGGAAAATCATTTGAATTTCATTCATTAATTTTCTTGAAACATGTTTGTTATCATACTTGATTTGTGAAATTTTTTGGTTTTGTTCATATTTGATTTGGTTAACACTTTGATTAACTAAATTAATTGAAGCGTCCATTTCTTCACGTAAAGCGTTAATCTTATCTTCGTAGCCTTCTTCGTCTGCTTTTAATTCAGCCATACGAGCTTCATAATCAGCTTTGATTTCTTTAATTTTTTCGTTACCTTTGATACGTGACCATTTGATTTCTTTTTGGTTCCAACGCATACCTGCAGAAATTCTGACACCACGGTAATAGATAGAACCACTAGTGATATTGTATAGACGAATAATTGAACGACCAGTAGTTGTTTTTCCACAACCTGATTCACCAACGATACCAACACATTCACCTTCATGAACATCAAATGAAACGTTAGATACAGCTTTTAACTTAGCACGATTTAAACCACGGCCAAAGAAGAAAAATTGTTTTAAGTGACGTACAGAAAGAAGAATTTTTTGTTCCCTTAATTCAGGTTTTTGCTTTACATGTGGATTAACATGATAGAATTTATTGAAGTCATCGCCTTTTAAGCGTTCATCAACATCGCTACCAATTAAATCTTCATGATCATCAGCAAGTCTTTGTGGGTTTTCATTTAAGTCAAGGATTTCTTCGTTTTGTTCTTTGTCAGAACTACGCATATTAATCGCCCTCCTTCAATGAATTATTAATTCTTTCTGTTACAATCTTTGGTTTTTCTACTTTTGGTGCAAATTCATGCTCAAGCCATGTTGCTGCATAATGAGTATCAGTGATTTTGAAGAACGGAGGTTCTTGTTCAAAATCGATCTTCATAGCATATTTACTTCTTAAAGCAAATGCATCACCTTTTGGTGGATAAATCATATTTGGAGGTGTACCTGGGATGGCATCCAAACGTTCTTTACTATCAACATCTGGAATACTTGAAAGTAATGCCCAAGTATATGGATGACGAGGATCAAAGAAGATTTCTTCATCAGTACCATATTCAACAATCTTACCTGCATACATAACAGCAACTCTGTCTGCCATGTTCGCAACAACACCTAAGTCGTGTGTAATGAAAATACAAGTTAATTGTCTTTCCTCTTTAATACGGTTAATTAATTCAAGAATTTGTGCTTGAATAGTAACGTCAAGAGCAGTTGTAGGTTCATCACAAATAAGAATTTCAGGAGATGCTGTTAAAGCAATCGCAATAACGATTCTTTGACGCATACCACCAGAAAATTCAAATGGATATTGTTTGAATCTTCTTTCAGGTTCAGGAATACCTACTTCTCTCATTACTTCAATAGCACGACGACGTGCTTCTGTTTTTGTAATTTTAATTGTATCAGTGTAACGAGTTTTTTCTGCTTCAATAGCTTCTTTAATTGTATTCTTTTCTTCATCATTTGAAGCAGCAGCTAATTGTTTATTTAATTCATCAAGATTCTTCTTATGTTCAGCTAATAATTCGTTTTTACGTTCTTTAACTTTAATTTTAGCTTCTTTCTTTGTTTGATTAAGCTTTTCTTTTAAAGGTTTAGAATCAACATCGTATTTAGCTTTTTCTTGTTTCTTGAAGAGTTTCAAATTAGCTTGAGATTCTTTGATTTCAGCTTCTTTTTGAGCTCTTTCTTCTTTAGATAAATCAGCTTTTTTATGTTTATAGTCAGCTTTTAAAGATTCATGTTTCTTTTCTTCAGTGTTAACAGCAATACGCATTTTAGCTAAGCAGTTACGATAAGCAATTAAATCATCAGAGATTAAATCTTGATAATATAATTTCATTTTATCATTATTAATAAGCATAGCTTCAGTAATTTGTTTTCCAATACGAACAATTGGATTTAAGCTTGATAGAGGGTCTTGGAAAATCATACCAATTTTATGACCTCTAATTTTATGGAATTCTTCTTCAGAAACTTCAAGTAAGTTTTCACCACGATACATAATACTACCGTTCGCAACAATTGCGTTGTTAGCAAGAATACCCATAATAGCTTTGGAAGTAACAGATTTACCAGAACCAGATTCACCAACGATACATAGTGTTTCACCACGATATAAATCGAAACTTACATTACGTACAGCATGTAAAATACCATTATCAGTTTTAAAATCAATTACAAGATTATTAACTTCTAATACTTTTTCTGCCATCTTAATCACTTCCTTTCAATGATGGATTAAGAGCATCTCTCAAGCCATTACCAAATAAATTAAATGAAATCATCATCAAGGCAATAATAACAGCTGGGAAGACAACCAAGAATGGTGCTTTTTCAAGATATTTTTGGTTTTCAGCCATCATAACACCGAATGATTGAACACCTTGTAAACCTAAGTTCAAATATGCAAGTGTTGCTTCACTAAAGATAACACTTGGAATCATTAGGACACTACCAGTAATGATTGTACCTAATGAGTTTGGTAAAATATGTCTAAAGATTAGACGCATATCAGATGAACCTAAAGTACGTGATGCAAGAACGTATTCACGTCCCTTGAAACGATAGAATTGAGTTCTTGTCCGTCCTGCTGTACCCATCCAACCTGTCATACATAGAGCTAGGAAGAATGTGAAGAAATTATTACCTAAGTGTAGAATACATAGAGTCATAATAACGATCCATGGAACACCAGATAAGATATCACAGAATCTTTCCATAAATAAGTCAACGTTACCACCAAAGTAACCACTTATTGAACCCCAAATTAGACCAAAAATGAAACAGAATGCTGCAGTACATACACCAAGTACTAGTGAAGTACGTAAACCTGAGAATGCTTTCTTAAACAAATCGTTTCCTGATGCATTAGTACCAAATAAGAAACGAGGCATTGAAGAATAACCAAGTTTAGCATAAGTTCTCATTTTACATGTTACTTGGAATTTTTTATGAATTGGTGGAAGAGTCTTAAGAGTATCTACTAAGATTTCTTCGACAGGACAAGCATCACTTGTAATTTCATATGTAAATTCCTTTGTAACATGATCAAAGCTATAAGTCATCCAACCTTTTTTAACATAATTATCGAATTCACTTGTTCCAACCAACATTTCATATGTATCATATACAGCAAGATAAGTATCATATCTAAAATCACAATAATATAATTCAGATTTATGAACACCTTTACGACCTGTACAATACCAATAATCATCAGATTGGTTGTCACGAATAACAACTTGTGTTGCATCAGTGAATGTTGTCTTACTAATTAATTCTTTTACAGGTTCATATTCAGCAATTTCAGGTTCACTAGCATCTTCGCCAGGGTCAACAGCTGATGTTTCAACTGTAATAGATTTAATTAAAATGTATTGTCTTGTTGTTTGAGCTTTTAAAACAAAACATAAGTGACCATTGACTACTTCTTCAATACCATAACTACTTAAAACATCAGTAACATTAATAGAGAATGTTCCAGTATCTTTACTAAATGGTTTAAGAATATAGTGACTAAATTTAGAACCAGATCCATCATCTAGATTTGCTAAAGATTCATATGGAAGTTTTTTACCAGAACCTACGAAATTCCATTCGATGTTTTCTGTATCTTCATTAATTGATACTTCAATATCAGACATATTTGGATGAAGAATAGTAGTAAACTCACCTTCATCAGAACAACGATATTGAACACTATTGGTTTCTTTATCATATTGAACTTCAACGATTACTTCTTCGTCTTTTTCTTCAAGTAAATCTTGAACTTTAACATCAGTTAAAGTAAATTTGCTTTCACCAAGGTAACGCCATCCAACATATTGAACGATTACCTTTTCTTCTTCGATTGTTTCTTCTTTATCGACAAGTGCAACCTCAACTAAATCTTTAACAAGCTCACGCCATGCATCTTCAGATTCAGCTGCTCTACGCCAATAAACAACACCATCTTCAACTTTTGCAATTGTTGATTTAGCAACAGCAATAGAGATTTGATATTCACCTAATTGTTTTCCTGTTACATTGTCTTCATCATCAAGTGTAAATGTATAAACATAATTCTTTGATGGATCAAAGTCAACAAGTTTTGTATATAAAGACGCATCGTTAAGTTTAGAAATATTTTCATTTTCAAACATAATGAATCCATTATGTCCATATTTACTTGCTTGTTCAATTAAAGTTGGTTCACTATCAAGTTTAAGATCTCTAACCGCATTTACTTTATAACCAGCAGGTGTTTGTTCTACAACATCATAAACAATACGCTCATGTTTTACTGTTCCATCCCAAAAGCCAAATCCAGCATTAAATAGTTTAGGTGCTAGGAAAGCTTCTGATTTACGAACAGTTTCGATATCTTTATTAGAAATCATTGGAACAATGATAGCTAATAAAATTAAGATACCTAAAATGATTGCACCAACAACAGATGATTTGTTCTTTCTGAAACGTTTTAAAGCGTCCTTTAAGAAAGTTGTTGGTTTAGTGTCTAATTTTTTATCAAAAATTTTAACATCTGATTGAACTAATTCAAAATCTTCTTTTGATAGTCCTTTTTGTTCTTCAACATTTTCACTTGGAGCGTTCACTTCAAATAATTCTTTTTCATTATTTTCCATTATTTCTTCGCCCCCATTCTTATTCTAGGATCGATAAATCCATAAGAAATATCAAGGACTACACCGGCAAGCAAACTAATTGTTGTGAAAATCGCCATATCAACGAATAGAATATTATAGTCTTTTGCTGAAAGTGATTCAATAAATAGTTTACCAATACCAGGTATACCATATAGATTTTCTAGAATCATTGATCCACCTAAAATTCCAATAAATTCTGATAAGATTGATGGGAAAATAGGAACCATCGCATTTTTCATCGCATGACGCATGATTGATTGTTTACGTGTTAAACCTTTTGTTCTGGCAAGTAATAAATATTCACTTTCCATAACTTCACAAAGTTCAGCACGAACATAACGACAGTATCCACAAATCGAACCAAATGATGCACAGAAAACCGGAAGGATATAACCTTTTATTTTCGTGGATGTTTTAGCCGTCAGATTAGGCCATTGAGAAGGCAAGAGTTTTGTTTTATAACATAAGCCCAGCATTAAAAGAGTAATCAAAACGAAACCAGGTATAGAAATAAAAATCATAACCGAAGTTGAGATGATGTGGTCTGTCATTGTATTCTTTTTTAATGCCGCCCAAATACCTAAAGCAATACCAACTGGGACAGAAACTATTACTGATAAGATATTAATTCTAATCGAATATTTTAGTTTTTCCCCAATGATAACAGAGGCTCTAACATTAGGTTGTATTCTACGAGATGTACCCCAGTCAAAGTGGAATAAAATATTTTTTATCCAGTTTTTGTACTGAGTCATAACAGGCACTTTGTAATAATAAACATCAACAGAGTCATTTTTTCCTGTTTGTTCATTAAATACTAATTTTGTTGTTCTGAATAGGAAATTTCCATATTCAGGATGTTCAGCTCCTTCAAAACGATAAACATAACCTAAATGTACTTGGTCATCATAATAAGCAATTTGCGTTGTTATTTGACCAATTGGTCTGTCTTCACGAAGTAATTTAATAAGAATAAATGTCAAAGATAAAATAATTACACTTGTCACTAGGGCAAGCCCGATTCTTTTTAAAACATATTTAAACATTATTCTATCCTCCTTTTTATAAAGATAAGGCAACTAGAGGGGGATTACCACCCTAATTGCCCTTACTTATTATTTAAAAATCAATTATTATTACTTTGAAAGTTTTGATTAAGCTAAATCAAAGTATACAGACTTGTAATAACCAAATCCAGATTCGTTACCGAATTCAATTGCATTACAATAAACGTCTAGACCATAAGTGTCATTTAAGTTAAATGCTGCAAGATCTTCAGCTGTTAAAGTAACAGTAATCTTATATCCGCCTTCAACTGCTTCACAAACAGAATCAACTAGCCATTCATCATATTCACCTTCTGCATCATAACCGAACCAAACGATCATAACGTCTTCTAATGCACAATCTTCAGCAACTACAGCTGTGATAACAACTTCTTGTCCATCACCAGCAACAGAAGCTTTTGCAGAGAATTGGAATGCAGGTTGGTTAGCACCACGTACTGCAGCAGCAGTACCATTAGCAGCTAGATATAAAGCGTCAAATGACCAACGTAATCCGTTGTAAACTAAGATATCAGCATTTGGATCATTAGTATCAGTACCCCAGTTAAGAGTAAAGTTACCAGAAATGTCTTGGTCAGCAGATAATACACTTAAGAATCCAAGTGGGTTAAGAGAATCACCAGAAATAGATCCGAAACCTAAGTCGTATTGACCTGGCATTAATTTACCATAGTAAACATCACTCCATTGGTTACCTACCCAGAATTCAGTTTCTAGTTTGTAGCAACCGCCTGAAACGCTAGCATCGTTGAATGCTGTTTCGAAATATTGAGCGATTTCTTTATGATATAATTCTTCATGTGTTGGATACATCCAAGCAATTTGTAAATTAATAATTGTTGGCTTTTCAGGAGTACCTCTTTCATATTTACCTTCAGCTTCTAATTCTAATAAAGCGATACGGAAATATTCACGAGCTAATTCTAGGTTGTAACCATATTCAGTATTTTCATTTAATCTTGCAACTGCAGCTTCGTGAGCTGATGTGCTATTGTATGAAATACCATTTTCACCATCACTCATATAGTTAGATGAGAAATAGTTAACTGATGGAACAGAACCACGAGCAGATGAGAATTCTAAACGGTTAATTGAATAGCTTAAAGCTCTAACGAAGTGTGGGTTAGATAGAGCTGGTTCAACATCCCAGTATTCATCTTTGTCAGTTTGTGTAACTGTACCATTAACACCGAATAATTTTTCCCAAACTTCTGGAGTACAAGCATTAACATTTAGTTTGAAGTTAGATGAACCTTTAGTTTGTCTTGTACGAGGGTCACTCTTATATTCATTTAAGTAATCTTGAGGAATACCAGCAGCATCGATATGACCTGCTAAGAATTCTTTTATACCTAAGTTAGGGTCTTCTTGAGCACCTGGTAAAATGTTGATATGAACACCTTTGATAGAGAATTTAGTATCAGCATATACATAGTAAGGGTTCTTCTTGTATACTACTTGTTGGTCAGCGTCCCAAGCTTCAAGAGTATAAGAACCTAATGATAATGAGTTATCAACAGGAGTTTCACTCTTGTCAGCATTGTAACCTAAGTAATTTTCAACTGTTACTAAGTCAATGAATTCTTGAGGAATTGGCATGTATAAGCTTGAAGAAATGTAATACATTGCATAATATGGAGTTAATGCAACATCGAATGATACTTCGAAGTATGTCTTGCCTTCTTCTTCATATACTTTAACACCAACAGTTGAGAAATCGCCATCATCAGGTGATGCAGCAGTTGCATCATAGTATGCTTTTGCACCTGTGATAGGAGCTTTCTTATCATTTGCTAATTCTGAACCACGATATAAACCATTAGATTGAGTTAATAATAGTTTAAATGGAGTTAGATAGTCTTCAGCAGCAACGCCTCTACCATTGAATGCAGCACGTGATGGAATTGTTGAATTAGTGTTATACTTAAGATCTTCGCCAACTCTTACTTGCATACGGAATACTTTAGCTTGACCATTTTCATCTAAGCCACCAACTGGTTGTGGTTTTTCATATGCTAATTCAGGAATCCAATCATAACCATCTTTTGTTTCATTCATGAAATTAGTTACGAATGAAGCACCAAAGTAACCATAATAGTCACCAACTTGTGAACCTTGGTCATTTAGATAGTTAGCTGTACCTGGATCACTTGAATCAAATGAGTGATAGTATTCTTTCCATGCAGCGTTTTCTTCGTATTCTAATTCGCCGTTGATTGAACCTTCAGCTAATGTACCGAAACCGTAACCTACGATGTATACTTCTGTACCTAGAGTAACACGGTCACTATACATTACATAACCACCATTTTCAAATAGTGAAATACCAGTAATACCATTTCTAACTGCATAAGCTTCTAGAATACCTAAAATTTCAGTCTTTTCAGCTTGTGATAAACCTGAGAATGTATATACGCCATTAGCTAGAGGGATGCAGTTTGCGATAGCTTGTTTAGCAGTTTTAAATGCGCTTTGAACAGCTTTAACTGATTTTGCAGCTTTAATTGCTTCTTCACCAGATTTTTCTTGGTTTACGCATCTTCTATAAACAGTATCAGAAACTTGACCTTCAATACCTTTTAATACATATTGTAAGTCATCAATTACATAACCTTTGTAATCTTCTAGTTCTTCGTTAACATCACCGCTTGGTTCAGGATCGTCAGTACTACCACCGCCGAAATCACAAGAAGCAGCAAGAACGCCTACGAATAATAAGCAAAGAACTAATAAACTTCTTTTAAAAAATTTCATATTTTCCTCCTATAAATTTTTTACTTTTTTAGTTTGAATAAACATGCATAATTGCTCTTAATCCACATTTATGTCTATGTTTACCTATATTTTACTTGAAAATGAAAAAATTGTCAACTTTTTCATTACGTTTTACTCATTAAAACGTTTGCATTATTTTCATTTTTTCATCTTTTATTATCGTTTTAATTGTAATAAAAAATTAGTTTGATAAAAAAAGTTAATTCAGCTATCAATTATAGCCAAATTAACTCAATATTTATTTGTCAATAATTTCCCCTAGCAAATGCCAACTGAAAGCTTTAGTGATTTTGACATTGACAATTCTTCCAATTAGTGAATCATCACCTTTGAAATTTACTAGCTTATTGTGTTCAGTGTATCCAGTTAGCATCTCTGGATTAGTCTTACTATATCCTTCAACCAATACTTTAACATTTTGATTTTCAAAACGAAGATTACCTTTATATGTGTATTCATTTACTACTTCGTTTAAATTATATAAGCGTTCTTTCTTTTCATCTTCACTTAAAGGATTAGGATATGTTGCTGCTGGTGTGCCAATTCGTGGTGAATAGATAAATGTAAATGCGCCTTCGAATTCGATTGTTTTAACTAGTTCGATTGTATCTAGATATTGTTCATATGTTTCACCAGGGAATGCAACAATAATATCAGTTGTAATTGAAATACCCGGAACCTTTTCTTTTAATTTCTGCATTTTAAGAATATATTCTTCTTTAGTATATTTCCGATTCATTCGTTTTAATACTTCATTGTTACCAGACTGAACTGGGAGATGAAGATGTGGCATAATATTACCACCTAAAGCCATGGCCTCGATTGTGTCATCATCAAAATCACGAGGATGTGATGTTGTATATCTAATGCGTGGAATGTTTACTTCATGTAGAGCTTTCAATAGTTGAGCAAAACCATGTTCTAAACCTAAATCATTACCATAAGCATTGACATTTTGACCTAAAAGTGTAACCTCTTGATAACCTTTAGAAGCTAACTCTTTAACTTCATTGATGATATCTTCTGGCTTTCTTGATCTTTCTTTACCTCTTGTGTATGGAACGATACAATAAGTACAAAATTCATCACAACCATACATAATATCAACCCAAGCTTTATATGGATGATCTCTATTCTTTGGAATATTTTCATAAATGTCACCTTCATATGACATGACATCTATAACTTTTTTACCTTCCAAAGCAAGTTTCATATAATATGCCAAATTGTTAATATTGTGTGTACCAAAGATTAAATCAACATGAGTATATTTCTTTTGAATTAATTCAATAGTGGCTTCTTCTTGCATCATGCAGCCACAAAGGCCAATAATTAAATTAGGATTTTTATTCTTGATTTTTTTAATTCTTCCTAATTCACCAAATACTCTGTTTTCAGCATTTTCTCTAATACAACAAGTATTGTAGATAATAACATCTGCTGTATCTAAATCAGTTGCTTCTACAAAACCAATCTTTATTAAAATACCACTGATTTTCTCACTATCAGAAAGATTACCTTGACACCCAAAAGTAATTACTTTGTATGTTTTACCATTGCCGATATTTAAAAATGAATCATCCAATTCATATTTTAAATATTTCGTTTCATGTTGCAATCTTTTACGAGCAAGTTTTAAATCTGGTTTATTAAGAAGACCATATTCCTTTTTAGTTTTTATTTTATTCATAAAAATGTTGCTCCTTTAAAGCAAAATATTGTTCATTTGTCATTGCATAAACTTTACAATCAAAAATCATACCATCATATCTTAAATATGATTGATGAGCAATACCCTCATATGTCATATGTAATTTTTGACAAACACGTTCTGATTGATGATTGAAATCAAACAAGCAAACCATAATACGTACCATTTTAAGTTGTTCAAAAGCCCACTTTAAAACAGCTTTACCTGCTTCAACAACAATGCCTTGGCCCCAATAATCACTATTTAAACTATAGCCTAATTCACATTTGAAATGTTGTTGGATATTGAATAGTTCAATAGATCCTATCATCTTACCACTTTCTTTCAATGTTATAGCAAAAGGTCCAAAACCTGTTCTGATGCCTTGCGATACCATTAAATCAATCACAACTTTTGTCTCTTCAATTGATTGATGGGGAGCCCAGCCAGCTAAAGGACCAATATTAGGTCTATGAGAATATTCAAACATGTCATAGACATCACTTTTATTAATTGGACGTAAAATTAAACGTTGTGTTTCGATAATTGGAAGCATGATGATTCCTTTCTAAAAATAGTTGGTAATACTTACGAATAAGTATTTGCCAACCATTTTTATTTATAAAACGATATTGATAATTTCGTATTTATTTATTTTTTTAGTTTTTTCATCGATATCAACAATGACACCATTAAATTGACCTAAACCATTTGCTTTTGGAAGATGTCTGATGTGTTCACCTGTAACATATTGATGAATAACAGGTTCTTCTTCAACACCAATAACACCATTCAAAGCACCGCACATTCCTAAATCACTAATGTAAAAAGTTCCATTAGGTAAAACTCTTGCATCATTAGTTTGAACGTGTGTATGAGTGCCAACAATAAGATTAATCTTTCCATCAAAGTAAAGACCAAAGGCATTCTTTTCACTAGTTGCTTCACCATGAAAATCACAAATATAGATGTCTGATTTAACATTATTCATGATTTCCGCTGCTTTTGTGAAGGCATTAGTTGAAATATCATTCATGAAGACTGTTCCAAGTACCTGGAAAACAGTAATCATTGTGCCATTATAATTTATGGTTACATAATCATTACCAGGAAATTCATTAACAAAATTAGCTGGTCTTACCATGTTTTTGGCATTGTCGATGAAATTGTAGATGTTTTTATTTGTGAATGCATGATTGCCTAGAGTAATGACATCAATATTTAAAGAAAGTAATTCTTTATAATACTTTTCAATAATGCCTTTACCATGAGCAATGTTTTCAGCATTAACAATTACAAAATTGATTTTTTTATCTTGGCGAATTCGTGGTATTACATCTTTAATAATCTTACGACCCATAACACCAAAAACATCACCAATCAATAATAAGCGCATAAGCACTTTCCTTTCTAACAAGAAGGTTTATTTTGCTACTTCTTGGACACGAACTTCTCTTATTACTGTAACTTTAATAGTTCCAGGATAATTCATTGTTGTTTCGATTTTCTTCTTAATGTCATAAGCAAGCTTAGCTGCTTCGGCATCAGTAATTTCTTCAGGTTTAACAAGAACACGAACTTCACGACCAGCTTGAAGAGCGTAAGTCTTTTCAACACCTTTGAATTCATTTGATAAATCTTCTAGAGCTTGAAGACGTTTGATATAGCTATCTAATGATTCAGATCTTGCACCTGGGCGAGCAGCAGATAGAGTATCAGCAGCAGCAACTAGTAGTGCGATAACAGTTTTAGGTTCTACATCACCATGGTGTGATGCGATAGCATCGATTACTGTTTCATCTTCTCTAAATTTAGTAGCAATTTCTACACCAATTTCAACGTGGCTTCCTTCCATTTCATGGTCAGTAGCTTTACCGATATCGTGAAGTAAACCAGCACGACGGGCTAAGATTTCATCTTCACCAATTTCAGCAGCAAGCTTACCTGCTAAGAAAGCAACTTCTTTAGAATGATCTAAGGCATTTTGACCATAACTTGTTCTAAAATGTAGTTTACCAATTGTTTTAACTAGTTCTGGATGAATTTTACCAATACCAGTTTCAAAGACTGCTTTTTCGCCTTCTTCTTTAATTTCGTTTTCAAGTTCTTTTTGACACTTATTGTAAACTTCTTCGATTCTTTGTGGTTGAATACGACCATCGCTTACTAAGATTTCAAGTGTTCTTCTTGCAACTTCTCTTCTAATTGGATCGAAGCATGAAATAACAATTGAATCTGGAGTATCATCAATAATTAGATCAACACCAGTTACTGATTCGATTGAACGAATATTACGTCCTTCACGACCAATAATACGACCTTTCATTTCATCATTTGGAATAGAGACAACTGATACTGTTCTTTCTTGAATAGTTTCATTAGCATATTGTTGAATAGCATTAGCAAGAATTGATTGGCTCTTTCTTGTTGCTTCACTTTTTGCTTTGTCTTCTTCTTCTTTAATGTATTGAGCAATTTCAAGTGTCATCTCTTCTTCAGTTTTCTTCATGACTAAGTCTTTAGCTTCAGTTTCAGTTAAGCACGAAATTTCATATAATTTCTTTTCTTGTTCTTCTATTAATTCTTCGATTTTATTACTTCTTTTATCTAAATCTAACTTTTGTTGTTCAATCTTGCTTTCCTTTAAGATTAGAGCATCTTCTCTTTTATCAAGAACAACTGTTCTTGCATCAAGACGATCTTCACGTTGTTCAACTTTCTTTTCTAAATCTTGAATTTCTTGTTTGCGTGAAGCAATCAATTTGTCATTTTTAGAATTGATTTCTGCAATTTCTCTTTTAGCTTCAGCAATAGCTTCTTTCTTATTTGCTTCCGCTTCTTTTTTTGCAGTATCGATAATATTTTCAGCAGTTTTACCTAATTCAGTGTATTTGTTTTCAACTTCTTTACGTCCTTTGTTGATAGCAAAGAAATAACTTGCTACTACACCTATTACCGTAACAATCAAAAGAATTAATAGGATAATTGATAATGTATTCATTTAATTCTCCTTTAATTCTTATTATAAAAAATATATTATAAACAAATCATTAAAAAATAAAACTTCATTTTATACTTTAATAACTCATCAATAAACTTTTAAAAAATGACCATTTCCAACCATTTTACATTATTAATTATACATTTTTTTAAACAAAAAGTCAAACTAATAGATATTATTAAATGACAAACACCAATAATTGTGTTATAATATTTAAGGTGAAAAATATGAACTACCCTAATGGTAACAAAAAAATAATTAAAGTAATTAACAAACCCATTAAAACAAAACAAGCAGTTAAATCACATCTAGGTTTAGATTTTGAAGATATGCTTAATAAATCTAATTCTTATTACTTAGACAAAGATATTGCGGTAATATATAAGAAGCCAACTCCAATTAGAATTACTAAAGTTGACTACCCTAGCCGTAATAAAGCAAAGATTACTGAAGCATATTATCAAATACCTTCAACTACTGACTATAATGGAATTTATCGTGGCTATTATGTTGATTTTGAAGCAAAATCATGTAATGGAAAATCATTTACATTTGCTAATCTTTATTCACACCAGATAGAGCATTTAAGAAGAGTATACAATCATCATGGTATTTCTTTTTTAATCATTCTCTTCAATGATTTTAAAGAAATTTATGTATTAAAAACTTCACTAGTCTATAAATGCTATTTAGAACAATTTAAAGGTGGTAGAAAAAGTATTCCATATAGTTTTTTCAAAGAAAATGGCATTAAAGTTGAAATTGGTATCAATCCAATCGTTGATTACTTAAAAGCCGTTGATCTTTTAATTGAGGAAGAACATGAGCATATATGCTAAAATCTATTTGATTTATGTTTTATCTATGAGTTTGATTACTTTTATTGTCTATTCCATTGACAAAAGCTTAGCTAAAAAAGGAAAACAAAGAATAAGCGAAGCTGCCCTTCTTGCATTATCGATATTAGGTGGGGCTATTGGTGGTTACCTTGCGATGATTATTAGACATCATAAAACTAAGCATTGGTACTTTATGGTTACCAATATCTTCGGTGTAGTATTGTATTCTGTTATTTTTTATTTTTTAGTAAGATAATTTTATCTAAAAAGGAGGCTCATCATGATTAATCTTGAACAATTATTGATACTTTTAAGAAATCCTAATGAAGATTTAAAAGAAAATCTTTTAATGTATCATGAAAATGACATTGCAGTAGCCTTAGGTGAATTAAGCAAAGATGAACGTTTAAAAGTATACAAATACCTTGATTTTGAATTTTTAGCAGAAGTATTCTCTTATTTTGATGATGCCAAGCCGTATTTCGATGAATTAGATGAAGAAAAAGTTGCTGATATCATTTCTAACATGGACGTCGATGATGCCATTGATGCCTTGGAAGATTTGAATGAAGATGATCGTTCTGAAGTCCAAAAACTTCTAGATACTGATATCCAAGAAGAAATCGAAATGATTGATTCTTATGAAGAAGATGAGATTGGTAATCTAATGACTACAAACTATAATGCTGTTAGTAAGTCTTCTTCGATTAAAGATGTTATGCGTTTTGTTGTTAAAAATGCTGCTGATAATACAAATATCAATATTATTTATGTCGTTAATGATGATCAAACATATTATGGAGCAATCCATTTACGTGACTTGATTATCGCAAGATTTGATTCTGATATTGAAGATATCATTAAAACAAATTATCCCGTACTTCATGCACATGATAAAATTGATGATGTCTTAGAAGAATTGAAAGACTATTCACTTGATTACCTTCCAGTATTAAATGAACAAAATGAAATCCTTGGTATCATCACTAACGATGATATCATCCAAGTAGTCGATAAGGAATTATCAGAAGACTACTCTAAATTAGCCGGTTTAACTGAAGAGATTACAGTTAATTCATCAATCTTTAAATCAATTGGTAAAAGAATACCTTGGCTTTTAGTTCTTCTTGTGTTTGATTTATTTGTATCAAGTATTATTTCAGGTTTCGAAAATTTGATTGCTGTATTCCCACTCGTTGCCGCATTCCAATCATTGATTCTCGACATGAGCGGTAATGCCGGTACACAAAGTCTTGCCGTAACTATTCTAGGTCTTTCTGATACTAAATTAAATGCTAGAACAATTTGGCGTATCGTTGGTAAAGAAGTTAGAATTGGTTTTTTAAATGGTTTAATTGCGGGTTCGATCGCAACCCTTGTTGTTGGTGTTTTCATCTATATTTTTAAACTAGATAGTGTTACAATCATCAATAAAATTGGTCAAGAAATTCACGTTCATCCTTTTGTTATCAGTGGAATCATTGGTTCTACTTTAGTCTTCGGGATGACAATTGCATCTTTTATTGGTTGTATTGTGCCAATCACATTTAAAAAGATTAAAATTGACCCTTCAACTGCTTCAGGACCATTTATTACATCGCTTAATGATATCATTACCGTCTTCTTATATTTTGGTATTGTAATGTTATTTTTCTTATCAATTAAGATATTATAAAAAGCTCACTTCAAACGAAGTGAACTTTTTTTATTCTAAAATATTAGTTGTAATAAAATCAACGCCAAGGCTAGCTAATAAATTACCTTCTTCAACTTCATTAACAGTCCAGCAATTAACAAATAAATTAGCGTTGTGGAATCTCTCAACTAATTCTTTTGTGATAAAACGATAATATAAATCTATACCCATATGATACTTGAAACAATAAGATAGTTTTTCTTCTGTTGGTTCAACCATTAAATATTGGCATGGAAGTGTCATTTGATATTCTAGAGTGTGAATCAAATTTTCAATACCAAAAGAAATGAAAATACAATGATCTAAATAACCTAAGCTTTTAATTAAATCTAAAACTTCTTTAACATCTTCTTTTTGGAAGGTGTTTTTATATTCAATAATTGCTTTCTTATTATATCTTTTTAAAGTATTAATGTATTCTTCTAAAGTAGGAATTTGAAGGATTTTATGTGGTTTATTATCCATTCCTAAAAGTTCTAATTTACGAATATCTTTAAAATTGCTTTCTTCTATGATTAAGCTTTTGCCTGCTACTCTTAAAGTATCACTATCATGAATAACAACGTATTTTCCATCTTTTGTTTTATGAATATCACATTCGCAGCCATAATAGCTTAATTGACAAGCAGCTGTAAAAGCCATAATAGTGTTTTCTTTTTCTAGTCCTGATAAACCACGATGGGCAATCATTAAAGTATTTTGTTTATTTATTGTTTTTGTCATTATCTAAAATCGCCTTTCTCATAATCGTAATCAGGGTCAAGTTCGCCCCATACTCTTCTTCCAGTTAAACTAACTTGATAATCTGTTTCAATAAAAGCATCATAATATTTAGATGTTGATGATATTTTAGCATTAGAATAAGCCTTCAACACAAGTTTTAAGTTTAATAGTTCACCATCTACCCAAACGAAGGCAAGCGTTCTCCCATAAACATCTTCGGTATTACCTTCAAGCTCTAAAACAATTTCTCTAGCGTTTTGTAAAATATCTTTTGTAAAGTTAGATGCAGCCTTACCCCATGGATCGTGATTCATTGTTGATTCTGGAGTGTTGATTCCTAAAAAACGAATCTTGATATATGTTCCATCTTGTAGATAGAAATGAGCAGTATCTCCATCAACACATCTTGCAAGACGAACCTTTTCAACACCATCTTCAGCTAAGGTCTTACCTTCATAATCAAAGTCCATTTCAACTTTAACAATATCAGTTGTTGGTAAGTTTAAAGCTGTCGTATAAACATAGATAATGCTATCTGGACTAACTTTATCTCCTGCTTTTAAATTATTACCATAACGAATGAATTTATCATATTCACTAGAATTATGATAAAGTCTTTCTTCAAATCTAAAGAAATACTTAACACCTAATTTATCAAGTTTGACCTCAATTTGACTTCTCGATAAATTAGTTAAGTCAGGTAGTTTTTTTGATGTATCGCTATTAATATCACAAGATGTAATAAAAATAAGCAATAAAAGAATTAATAATTTTGAAAATATTTTTATTTGTTTCATAATCTTACCAAATCTTTGTTAATAAATCATAATGTATTCCTGGTATATTTTTAATGCGTGTATGATTTTTGTAACCCGATCCCGCAAAACATACACCGCACTTAAGTTCAGGATTAAATAGCATCATACTTCTCAAACCATATGCTGAACCAAAATGACCATAAAGTCTAAAATTAACGTAATCATCTAAAACTATCATTTGTAATGCTTTCTTTTGATATTCGCCTTCATCACCAGTCCAATTAATCGAAAGCATTTCTTGAATTGTTTCATCTTTTAGAACTTTATATTCGTCGATGAAAAACGAACGCATAATTTTAGATAAATCTTTCATACTAATGAACAAGCCACCAGCTGGTCCTAAATAGCATTCACCAAGTGGTTGAACTTTATAAGCTCGCTCTAAAAAGCTTTT
>DBWT01000047.1:54375-54642 GCA_002309035.1 Caryophanales bacterium UBA1231
GGATAATACGATGCATCGAGATTTAGTTTTGAAAATAAGATGTCTCTCATATAATCATCATAGTTTTGCCCTGAAATCTTTTCAATAATGCATGCTAAAATACCACAGCCAAAATTACTATACATAAACTTTTCACCAGGACGATTGTTGAGATATGTTAAATCTGAGTAATATGGTGAAGAACTAGGTGTTAGCATTTCCTTTAGAGGAATACCTAAAATCCTGCCATTGACACCATTATAGCCATCAACACGATTACCATCATAG
>DBWT01000047.1:54678-76944 GCA_002309035.1 Caryophanales bacterium UBA1231
CATTCTTGTTGTGATTTTGTCTTCCATAAAATGAGGATTGCGAACAGTAAAACCTAAATAATGAGAAATATCTTCATCAAGATCAAGTTTCCCCTCTTCTTTAAGTTTCATTGCACCTATGGCTAAAACAGTTTTAGAAATAGATGCAATTCTAAAAATATCATCTTCTTTAAGTAAATCATTTTCTTCTTTATCTTTAAAGCCCGAAACAAAGCAATTTATTTTGCCATTTTCATAGATGACAATTTCAGCATTTTCACATCCATATTTCTTGATTATTTCTAAAAAATCATCGTATTTCAACATCTTTACTTATCCTCTTTCAATTATTATAGCAAAATATATTTTCTTATTCAAATCATAACCAAATATTTTTATTTTTTAGTATACTAATTGCAGAAATTATTAATGGGGGTTTTACAAATGGTAACAATTATTGGAATTGCTGGTGGTACTGCATCAGGGAAAACATCAGTTGCACAAAAACTATATGAAATGGCACAACCTTTAGGTAGTGTCACAGTTATTAGATTAGATGATTATTACAAAGATTTATCTAATTTGACATTAGAAGAAAGACGACAAACAAACTTTGATCATCCCGATGCATATGATATCGATCTTTTAATCAGCGATTTAACTAAGCTAATGAATGGTGAAAGTATTCAAAAACCAATTTATGATTTTGTTAATTCAGTTAGAACAAAAGAATTTGAAGAAGTAAAACCAAGTGATGTTATCATTGTTGAAGGTATTTTAACTTTCCATTATGCTAAATTATTAAAGCTCTTTAGTATGAAAATCTACGTTGATACACCTGATGATATTAGATTTATCCGTCGTTTGAAAAGAGACGTCAATGAAAGAGGACGAAATATCAATAATGTCATCCAACAATATTTAACTACAGTAAGACCAATGCACATTAAATATGTTGAACCTAGTAAACAAAAAGCAGATATCATTGTTCCTGAAGGTGGACATAATGAGGTTGCGATAGACATTTTGTCAACTAAAATTAAATCAACAATAAGAACAATTAAATAAACAAAGGCTGTAAGTATTTATTACTTACAGTCTTTTGTTATTTTATAATATGGTATTCTTCTTCATAAAGATATTTGAAAGAATGTGCTTTTAAATCGTTAGGTTCAATATTTTCTTGGACATCAAGCAGTCATAGTATTTTACTGAATTATATCATTTTTAAAAAACTATCAATTGATTTTGCTGTTTCAATAAGTTCATCTTTAGTATTAAATAATACTTCGCTTGAAATTGTTGAATCATAGCCAATTTCATTTAATGTTTTAAAATACATCTCAAAATCAATATTACCACTACCTATTTTAGAATGAGTATCACTATGACCTAAATTATCACAAATATGTAAGTGACATAAATCATCTTTAATGTCTTCAATAAAAGCTTTAATGTTGATGGCGTCACCATCATCAAAAATAGAAGCATGGAAATGAGCAACATCAAAAATGAATTTTAAATTTGGTTCATTTATTTTTTCCTTTAATTCAAAATATTCATTTGGTGTTCTCATTAGTTCCTGTTCACCAATTAAGTTTTCAAGCATCACAATCATTTTATATTTTGCTGCAATCTTACATATTTTCTTGATATTTTTAGCCGCAACGTTAATAGAATCAATTCTTGATAATTCATTAACACTACCAGGATGAAGTGTTAATTTTTTGACATTAAATTGACTAGCCCAGATAATGGCTTGTTCAATTCTTGACATCACTTCTTCTAAATCAATGAATGATGCTAAATTGTTTGTAATACCATATGGTAAATGACAAATAAATTCAATGTCATATTTTTGATATTCTTTTAAAGCATTTGTGAAGATGTTTCTTTCTTCCTCATTTTTTTGATAAGGGTAAAAGATTTCAACACCTTGATAAATATTGTCCTTTAAAAGACTTTCATAGCTTTTAATCTCATCTTTTGTTCGATTAGGATTAATTGTAAAACATTTTTTCATATGTACCTACTTCTTTGGATGATATGCATCATAACGTTTACGATCGTTTGTATCTAAAATGACTTTTCTAACTCTAATAGATTTAGGAGTAATTTCAACTAATTCATCATCGTTGATAAATTCAAGATAATTTTCTAAAGACATTACACGTGGTTTTTTTAAAACTACTGTATTATCTTTTGTTGAGCTTCGTTGATTTGTTTGTTGCTTTTCTCTTGTAATATTGACTGATAAATCTTCTTCTCTATTACAAATTCCAACAATCATACCTTCATAAACATTGACACCAGGTTCTATTAAAAGTTCACCACGTTCTTCAATACCGCCAATCGCATAACTTGTTGAAACACCAGTATGACTCGATACTAATGCTCCAAGTTTACGACCAATAAAACCCATTTCTTCTTTTTTACGGTATTCTTTGAACACATGACTTAAAATACCATAACCATGAGTTGTTGTCATAAAATCAGTATTGAAACTAATTAGACCACGTGAAGGAATAGTATAGATTAATCTTGTTTGATTTTCATAAGTAGTCATTGATTCTAATTGACCTTTTTTATTACCAATCAATTCAATAACAGAACCAATATATTCACTAGGGCAATCTATTTGTAAATCTTCAAATGGTTCATATATTTCACCATTGATTTCTTTTTCAATAACACGAGGGCGCGAAACAGTAATTTCAAAGCCAAGTCTTCTCATGTTTTCAATTAGAATACTTAAATGAAGTTCACCACGACCTGAAACAATCCATTCTTCTTTACCTTGAACTCTTTCAACTTTTAAAGAAACATCTTTTTCAGTTTCTCTAAATAAATAGTCTTCAATCTTTCTTGCAGTAACAAATTCACCTTCTAATCCCGCAAAAGGTGATGTGTTTGTTTGAAAGTTCATTTGAACAGTTGGTTCACTAATTTCAATTAAAGGAAGTCTTTGATCCATTCCTCCTTTAGTAATTGTTTCACCAACGAAGATATCAGCAAGTCCAGCAAGACCAATGATATCACCAGCACTAGCTTCACTAATTTCAACTTTCTTTAGGCCTATGAAACCAAGAATTTTTTGAACTTTAAAAGACTTGATAGAACCATCAATTCGAATACAATTGACCATATCACCAACTTTGATTTGGCCTTTAGTGATTTTACCAATTCCGACACGACCAACATAATCATTGTAGTCAAGTAATGCTGGTTGAAATTGAAATAAGTCATTGATTTCAACTTTTGGATCAGGAATTTCATTGATGATTAAATTAAGAACATTTTCCATTCCATACTTTTGTGTTGAAATTAATGGTGATAGACTCGATGTATTGTTAAGTGCTGATGTATAAACAACAGGGAAATCTAGTTGATCATCGTCAGCTCCAAGTTCAATAAATAAATCGATTACTTCATCGACAGCTCTTTCAACATTGGCTGCTTCACGATCGACTTTATTGATAACAACAATTGTTTTTAAATGATGTTCTAAAGCTTTCTTTAAAACAAATCTTGTTTGTGGCATTGTTCCTTCATATGCATCAACTAAAAGCAAAACACCATCAACCATTCCCATAATTCTTTCTACTTCACCAGAAAAATCAGCATGACCTGGTGTGTCAAGAATGTTTATACGATAGTCTTGATAATTGATTGCTGTATTCTTTGCTAAAATTGTAATACCACGTTCTCTCTCCAAATCATTAGAATCCATAGCTCTAACAGTATGTGCTTCATTTTCACGAAAAGTATGTGATGATTGAAGCAATGCGTCAACTAATGTTGTTTTACCATGGTCGACATGAGCTATTATCGCAATATTCTTTATCTTTCTATTATTTTCCATAATTGTTACTTCCTCATAACAAATTCAACTTAGTATATCACAACTTATTAAAAATAGATAATTATTTGTTTATAAAATGTTTACAGTTTTAAATATAAAAAAGAGAGTTCAATAAACTCTCTTTTTTAACTAAATAATTTGATAAATGCATCAAGTAAATGTTCAAATGCGAATGATACAAGAAATGAAATGATTATAGATATAGTAAACATGAATATTCTTATTGATGCAATTTTACCTTGCTTGAAAAATCTTTCAATGTTGGAATCTAACAATATTTTGAAAAATAGTGGAATTCCAAGAAGAAAGAAAGTAATAAAGAGTATTGTTTGATACATGATTTACCTACTTAAATAGTTTAATGACATCATTGAATGCTACAAAAACAAACAATACCATTAAAATAATAAAGCCAACTGTATGAATGATGTTTTCAACCTTTTGATTAGGACGTTTTTTAGTGATAGCTTCGTATAAGATGAATGCTAATCTTCCGCCATCAAGAGCAGGAAGTGGAAGTAAATTCATCAAACCAATGTTAACACTTAGAATTGCCATCCAATTGAAGATTCTAACTGGACCTTGTCTAACCATTGAAACAGTAGCTGATGCGATACCTACAGGTCCACTTAAATCCATGATTGAAATACCACTATTACGTCTAAACAATGATATTAAAGTTTTAATGATTGTTGTCGATGCTACACCAATTTGTTTAAATGGCTCAATAAGTAAACGTCCGATATTTCTTGTAACTGTTGGACTAACACCTAATTGTACACGACATACTTCAATATTGTTGTCATCGTAAACACTCTTTTTAAATGTTGAGAATTCATCAAGTTTAACTTCATTACCATCACGACTTACTGTTATTGTAAATTTAGATGATTCAGCACCATCACCAGTTGAGAAGTAAGCTAATACTTCACTTCTTGTTGTAGGGATAAATAATTCTCCGACATTACCTTGGATACTGTAAATAACATCACCATTTTTCAAACCAGCTTTATATGTTGGTAAATCTTCCATATTTGAAACGATACCTTCACAATTGATTGTTAAATCGTTTGTTCCATTAACATCAAAGAATAAATATGCCGATTGAACATAAACAAAAGGTTTTACTTGTAGTGTATTTGCAGCACCATCTCTTTCATACCAAACTGTAACTGAGCCATTGAAGTTTTTACCTTCAGCATATTCAGATAATTTATTAGAAATATCTGTCCATCTAGTATAGTTTGTATGTTCAGCTTCATCACCAATATACAAGATTTTATCATCATCTCTTAAACCAGCAATATAAGCAGGTGTTCCATCTTGCGTTTCACCAATTACTGTTGTTTTATAATTTGTATAGCCAGTTGCTAATCCTAAAAAGAAAAAGATAACAAGAGCTAAAACAAAGTTCATAAATGGACCAGCAAAAACAGTTAAGAAACGTTTCCAAATAGGTTTATATAAAAATAAACGATCGTAAGGTGCAACTTGAATTGCTTGTTTTTTTGAATATCTAACAACACAGTCAGTTAAAACATCATATCTTTTTTCTTCACCATCAACTAGGACAGAAACAAACATTTCTGTTGAATCGAATGTGGCTTCTTCTGTTTGTTCCTCACCTTTTTTCTTTTTCTTTGGTGTTATTGGATGAGGTCCAATTAAGTTCTTATCTAAAAGTTGATAGAATTCTTTAGTATCAAGTTGTTCTTTTGAAACAACTTTATCTTCTTCACTCTTTAATGCGAAAATCTCTTTAACTTTTCCATTTTCATCAAATGTTAGTTTAACTAGTGTTGCTCCATTAAGAGGATCAGATTCCATATCTTCACCAGCCATTGAAACGAAACCACCAATAGGGATTGCTCTAATAGAAAAGACAGTTTCGCCAATTTTCTTTTGGAAAATAACTGGTCCCATACCGATTGCGAATTCATAGCATAAAATACCTGATTTTTTAGCAACAAGGAAATGTCCGCCTTCATGAATAATAACAATAGCACTTAAAATGAGAATGAAAATTAAGATACCTAATATTATTTCCCACATATTTCATTCAAACTCCTTTCAATAGATTTTTGAACATTTAAAATATTTTTAATATTAAATTCTAAATGAACAAATGAGTTTTTATATTTTTCATAATATTTAAATAAATTAGTTGTTATGTCTAAAAAGCTAATTTGATTATTTAAAAATGCATGAACAAAAAAATCATTAATTGTGGTTATTATCATACCACTAAATGAATTTTTTGTCAAAATATCATCAACTAATTTTAAAACAGGAAAACGTCGATAATCGATTGGTTCTAAATGATAAGTATCAATTAAATCTTGATAATTGTATTTATTTTGTTCTTGATTGTAGCTTTTGATAGATGGATAATACATTGCATATTTAATTGGAAGGTGCATATCATTATTCGATAAATGAGGTAAATAAGATCCATCTTTAAATTGAATAATCGCATGAATTTTACTTGCTTTATCCATTAAGCAACCTATATTTTTAGTGTCATATAGATATGATGCTTCCACAAGTTCAAATACTTTATTCATCATAGTATCGCTATCGATTGTAATTTTAGGTCCCATTAACCAATTAGGATGATTTAAAGCTTGTTCTTTAGTGACGTCTTTTAAACAAGATATGTCTAAATCACGAAAAGCACCACCGGATGCGGTAATAATATACTTAACGATTTTTTCCTTTTTATTATTACAAATTAAGTCCAGTAATGAAGTGTGTTCACTATCAATAGGTATAATTTTAAGTCCGTTTTCTTGAGCTTTATTTATCAAGATTTCGCCAGCACAAACAAGGCTTTCTTTATTAGCTAAATATAAATCAAAACCATGATTTAATATTTCATCGGAATAAATCAAACCATTAACACCACTAACCGCATTCATTATTAATGTGTTTTCTTTTGTAAATTGATAGCCTTCAAGTTCCAAAAACGAAAAACAATCAGTGGCTTTTTTGATATTTCGATCAATCTTTTTCAAGATTTCAACGTTGTTATTGACAACAATTAATGGTTTAAATTCATCAATAATTGCTAATGCTTTTTCAAGATTTTGATGAAAACTAAAACCGATTAATTTAAAATCTTGAGGATTGTCTCTAATAATATCTAATGTTTGCGTCCCAATTGAACCGGTTCCACCTAGTAAAAATACATACTTCATAAGCTTAAATCACCATCAATAATAAGACAATAACCATAATTAATGAAGCAAAAATAGTACTATCAAAACGGTCCATAACACCACCATGGCCTGGGAAGATAAAGCCATAATCTTTAATTTCATAATGTCTTTTTAGACGCGAAGCAACCAAGTCACCAATCATACTGCTTATTGATAAAAGAATTGTAATAATGATGACCAAAATGATTTCAAGTGCTAGTGATTCAAAGTGTATAAAAATATCAATTCCTAATAATTTAGAAGATAAGAAATAGATTAAAACACCTACCAATGTACTAAACACTAAACCACCAATAGCCCCTTCAACTGTTTTTTTAGGTGAGATTGTTGGACAAAGAGGGTGTTTACCAATCAATGATCCGATTGTATATGCACCAATATCAGACAATACCACAACTAATAAAAGGTATGTAAAACGCATTAAACCAGTAGTTAAAAAACCTCTAAAGCTATCAAATAAATGGTAATATGCCATCGATTGATTTCTAATAATAAATAATAAAAAGAATAAAACACCAGTATATAGATAATTAAACACTAATAAAACACTAATCTTTTCATCCATCTTAGCTCTGATAACCATCAAAGCTAAAAAGGCAGCAATACCACTAAATAAAACAATAATAGGAGCATATAAATTACAATTAAAAACAGGGTAAGAAAAAATCAAAAAAGCGTTCCATATAGGTGCAATAAAACGCAACATTTTAAATTCACCATGTTTTTTATACATCATATTTAATACTTCAAAACCAGCAATATATGATAATACCATCATCAATACAGTAAAAAACCAACCGCCTAAAAAGATGATAGGAATCATTACTATCGACATAACAAAACCAGTTATTGTTCTTTTAACCATGTTTCACCTCAATATTGCCGAAGTTTCTTTTGCGTGATTGATACCATTTAAGAACTTTCATTAAATGTCTTTTCTTAAATGCTGGCCAATACACTTTAATAAAGTAGATTTCAGCATAACTTATTTGATATAAAAGGAAATTACTGATGCGTTGTTCACCACTTGTTCGAACTAATAAATCAACTGGTGGTGCAGGATAAGTATATAAAGCTTGTTCAAATGATGATAAATCATTTGCCTTTTTTGCTGCATTAAGAATTTCTCTTTGAGAACTATAATTGAATGCGATAAAAAGTGTAAATGCATTATCAATCCATTCTTTTTCATTGATGTCATTTTTCATTTTAAGGATATTTTCACTTAAATGATCATCTTCACCAATGATTCTTAAGTTAATATCGCTATCATTTTGTTTTTGCTTAATACTTTCAAATTCATTCTTGGCAAGATTCATTAGATAATCTACTTCATCTTTTGGACGATTCATATTTTCATAGCTAAAGCAATATAGTGTTAAAAACTTAATACCTAAGTTTTGAATTTCTTTTACTACATCTTTAAGATTTTGAACGCCAATATAGTGTCCGTAGTTTCGACTTTTACCTCTTTTTTGAGCCCATCTTCCATTACCATCTAAGATGATAGCCATATGAACTGGTACTTTTTTTAGTTTCATAGTATCTTTCCTTTTATTATTATCTATATTTATTATACTATTTTTTGTCTTTTTCCGCAACCCATCCACAACAAAAGCTATGGATTTAGTCCATAGCTTACTTCTTAGTTTTTGTTTCTTTTTTTGCTTTTGCTTTTGGCTTTTGCTTTTTGTTTTTCTTCGCTAACCTCTTGTTTTTTGAAAAGATTTAAGAAATCATTAAATGTCTTTTTCTTAATAGCAAACCAGTATACCGCAAACCCACCTATACCTACTGCAAAAATTGATAGAATAATGATAAAAGCAATCAATGCACCATTAGCTTTAGTTTTGCCATCAGTTCTTTCAAAAATGGCTTTAATGACAACTTCATCTAAAACTTGAATATTTTCACCAGGTTGGTACATTTTACCATTAACTTCCCAACCAACAAACTTATGATTGCTAGGTGCTTTGAATTCACATTCTGGAAGAGTATAGCTACCCATAATCGTAATTGGTGACATTGAACCAAAACCAAGGCCTTTATTGAATGTTACATTATTTTCTTTAATCCATTGAGCATAGAATACTGTATCAACATTAATTGTATATTCTTGCAATGGATAAACATATGAAGATTCATCACCTTTTACTTTGTTAACTGACCAACATTTAAAGATGTATCCTGTTCGGTCGTTCATAGCATATTCTTTCACGATGATTGTTGTTCCAATTGTGACATTATTACCAGCCATCGAACCTTTACCACCATTACCATTATATGAATATGACACTAAATTAGCTGGTGCTTCAATAACATTTACACTAACAAATGTAAAGTTATCTTCATATGTTATTTTTAGTTCTATGCTTCCTAATGTATTAAATGCATAATTATTAGGATCAATTAAAACATCATCGATAAAGAAAGATAATTTCGGATTATTACCTAAAATCGGAATAGTACCTTTGGAACTACTATTTAATTCTACTTCTAAGTCATTTAATTCCATTGTGTTTCCTTGATAAATATCATTATTATAGAAAACACTAATACTTACGATATCGCTTTCTTCTTCATCATCCCAGATTACTGATAAAGTCACATCGCGGTCAATTAAAATTGATTCACCGGCTTTTATGCGACTTCCTTCATAATAGAAAGAATCATCAAGAGGATCACTGGAATGTACTTCCCAGAATAAAAAGCCTTTACCATCTGGACCTTTAAATTTACATAAAGGTAGTTCATAATAAGTATCAACATCAACTTCTACTGAAAGCATTATTCCCGTTCCGCCAGCAGCATCAAAAGTAATCGTGCGTACTGTTGATGGGATTGGTTCATAATGAGCGTGAAGCACATGATTAACTTTGCTTTTTTCTTCAACTAAATATTTAATTTCATTTTCTGGCGAATAATGATCTAATTCATCATCTATTGTCCAATATGAAAAACGCATACCAGCTGGTGCTTTAAATTCACATTCAGGAAAGATAATTTCAGCATCATAGCTTTGTGTAATAGGTGACATCGAACCAGTTCCTTCACCTTTATCGAATGAAACAGTAATTCTAGTAACATTATTATCAACTTCTAAACAAAGTACAGTATATCCTTGATATGCTTCAGTTGTGACAAAATAATTAAAATATCCTTCTTCTGATGCTTTCCAATCTTCAATGTTGAATTCTTCTTTTAATTCATTATCATAATAAAAATGGCAATCTTGATAACGATAATCAAAATAATAATTATATCCTTCATCCCAAGCAAAAATAGCTAAAAGTGATAGATTTAATTTTTCGCCAACCTTTAATGTTCCGCCCTTATAATATGCGCTAACTTCTGTTAAAGCATCATGAGCGAAAACTGGTATTAATTCAATATCACAACTTATATTAATAATATCGCCAGGAAAATAACGAACACCATCATATTCATTTAGTGCCCAACAATAAAAATGATAATCCTCAGGTGCTTCAGATGAAAATGCTGGTATCTCATAAGTGCCATCTGTTTCATCAGGATCTTTCTCAATATCAACAAATGTGACCGTATAGAAGTTTTTATTTTCAATTGCTTTATTAATGCTTTTACCACTAAATGTGATAAGCATCATAAAGATAAACATAAACATGAATATTTTAAATAGTTTCTTCATTTTCATTTAACCTCTTTTTGTTACTTCATATAATCCAATGCTTACAGCGATTGGTAAATTAAGACTATCAATCATCTTTGAATGTTTAATAATCAAAGGTGTTCCAACCTTTAAAAAATCACCGCTTAAACCTGTTGCTTCATTACCAAAGATTAAAGCATATGGTTTTGGTAGTTCTTCTGTTAATTCATTTAATGATTGTTCAGCTTTTAACATGAAAGGATACATGTTAACATTTTTATAATCCTTTAAATAATCGTTAAATGAATCATAGTATTTAATATTTAAGTGGAAGATAGCCCCCATTGAGCTACGCACTGCTTTAGGATTAAAAATATCAACCGCAGGTTTAATAATGACTAAGTTAACAACACCAAACCCCAATGCTGAACGCATAATAGTACCAATATTACCAGCATCAGATGGATTGACTAACACCAATTGATTACCAGCATTTAATGGCTTTTCGAACTTTTGGAATTCACCAATTACAAAACAATTTTCTTTAACATTTAAAGCATTAAAGATTTTATTTGATTCAATGATTTCTATTTTCTTTTCCCTACAAATACTAATGATTTTAGTTTTGCCTTCGCCATCAAAATCACTATGAAAATAAACTCTTTTTACAATTTCAGGCATTGTTTTTAAAAGTTCAATTGTTAATGTAATACCTAAAGTGTATGATGTTAGTTGTTCTTTTTTATAACCAGCCATATTGTTCCTCCAGTTATACCTACCTAATTATACTCCAAAATGACGAAAAAAGCAAAATTATTTATCATTTTTAAAAAAAGTATTATAATAAATTTAGGAGATAAAATATGAAGAAAACTATTTTAAAAATTGGTGGTATGACTTGTAGTGCATGCTCCAATTCTTTAGAACATTTCTTAAATAAACAAGAAAAAATCAGCTCAGCTGAAGTCAATTTAGTATTAGCATCAGCCACAATTTGTTATGATGATGATTTAAGTCTAAAAGAACTAGAAGCAATAGTTGATAAATCAGGTTTTAAATCGCTTGGCGTTTATAAATTTGACGATAAGAATAATAGACATGCCTTTTTCTGGATAATGTTTTATCTTGTTTTAACGATTATTTTAATGTATGTTACGATGGGACATATGATTCATCTTCCGATGTTTCCTTTATTCCATCCACATCATAATCCTAAATATTTTGGAGTTTTGTGTTTAGTATTAACGATTCCTTATATAATATATGGATTTGATATCATTAAAATGGGCTTTAAGAATCTATTTCATTTAAGTCCCAACATGGATACGTTAGTGACATTGGGAATTATTTCATCATTTATCTATAGCTTAGTTAATTTAATTCTTATTTGGTTTGGTTTAAGCGACATTCATCATTTGTTCTTTGAATCAGCAGCAATGGTTATTTTCTTTGTAAAACTTGGTCGTTTTTTAGACCAAAGAATTAAAAACAAAACAAAAAGTGCTGTTAAAGATTTAGTTCAAATAACACCAAAGATGGCCAAAATCGATAACCATGGTTTTATTCAAGAAATTACAATTGATCAAGTACAAGTCGATGATATTTTGTTTGCTACAAGCGGGGATAAGGTTGCGGTCGATGGAATAGTCACAGATGGTGAGTGCTTCGTTGATGAAGCTTTCATCACTGGTGAAAGTAATCCAGTCAATAAGAAAAAAGGTGATAAAGTTATCGCTGGTAGTATTCTGTATAATGGAACAATCAATTATCAAGCAAAAAAAATCGGTAATGAATCAACAATTTCAGAAATTGTGAAAATGGTTGTTGAAGCCACAAACACAAAAGCAAAGATTGCTCTTTTAGCTGATAAAGTAAGTCGTTTCTTTGTACCTGCTATTATGCTTATAGCAATATTAAGTTTCATTGTTTATATAATTGTCACAAAAGATTTTAAAACATCTATCAATGTTTTTGTTTCAATTCTTGTTGTTGCATGCCCTTGTGCTTTAGGTCTTGCAACACCACTCGCAATCGTAACAACAGTTGGTACCCTTGCTAAACAAAACATCTTAATTAAAAATGGCGAAGTCTTAGAAAATATCCAAAAAGTAGATACAGTTGTTTTCGATAAAACTGGTACTTTGACTTATGGAAAATTAAATATTTTTGAAAAGTTCACTTATGTTGAAGATTTATACAATGAAGTTGCCTCACTAGAAAAAAAGGCAAATCACCCTATTGCAACTGCCTTTTCAAGCAGTGAATCTTTCGTTGTTGATAGTTTTGAAACAATCGAAGGAATGGGTATCAAAGGTATTATTAATGATGATTTATTCTTTATTGGAAATCAAAAACTTGTAAATCATTTAAATATCAAAAATGAACATCTAAATGATGAAGATTATTTAAAAGAAAATGGATGTACAATTGTTTATGTTATCAAAAATAACATCATTCATGAACTTTATGGTATTAAAGATACAATTCGTCCATCATCTATTACTTTAATCGATCAATTAAAGAATAAAGGCATCAATGTTATCATGCTAACAGGCGATAACGAACAAGTTGGAAGAATCATCGCTTCAAAGCTTGGCATTGATAATATTATCACAAATTGTATGCCTCTTGATAAAATCAATTATTTAAAGAAATTAAAACAAGATGGACACAATGTTATGATGGTTGGTGATGGTATCAACGATGCACCATCATTGATTGAAGCCAATGTTGGTGTTAGTTTAAAGAATGCGACTGAGATTGCTGTTGAATCATCTGATGTTGTTTTAATGAATAATGATTTAACTAAAATCTTAGATTTATTCAATATTTCTAAAAAAGCAATTATCAATATAAAAGAAAACCTCTTCTGGGCTTTCTTCTATAATATCTTAATGATTCCAATTGCTATGGGTGCATTATCCCCTCTAGGTATTCAGTTCAATCCAATGATTGCATCTATTGGTATGACATTAAGTAGTTTATGCGTTTTATTAAATGCTTTAAGATTAACAAAATATAAAAAGAAGGAGTAAAAATATGTTATTTAAAAAAATCGAAACAGTTATCAAAATAGAAGGAATGCATTGTGGAGGCTGCGCTAATCGCGTTAAAAATGTATTATCAAACATTAAAAATGTGAAAAGTGTCAACGTTTCACTTGAAGAAAAGAAAGCGACAATTATTTCAAGTAAGGAATTAAATCTCGATGAAATCAAACAAGCCATCGATGATTTAGGCTTTAAAATTGTTGAATAATAAAAATGGAGTTTAAGATTATCTTAAACTCCTTTTTATTTAAAGTTCTTTGTTAAATCGCTAAGATCTTCTCTTTTAACGATTTCTTTTACTTCATCACCCACTAGAACCATTGCTGGTCTTAAGAGGCTATTGTAATTGCTAGACATTGAATAATTGTATGCACCTGTTGTATAAACAATTAATAAATCGTTTGGTTCAGGTTTTGGGAAAAGGCCATCTTCGATAATGATATCACCTGATTCACAACATTTGCCAACAACATCAGCGAGTAATACTTTTAAATCGTTTGGCTTATTAACAATATCTGCCACATATTTAGCATTATATAATGCACATCTGATGTTATCATTCATCCCACCATCAATCATTATGTAATTCTTTAAACCACTTTGTTTAACTTGAGAAATAGTATAAAGAGTTACCCCCGCATTACCAACGATACTTCTTCCTGGTTCAATCATGACATTTCTAATTAAACTATTCGTTTTACATATTGCATCTTCTAAATAGCTAATAATAACTCTAACGAACTCTTCTAATTTAATATTTGGATCTTTTCGATTGTATTTAACACCAATACCTCCACCAATATTAAGAGTCGATAAAGCAATGTGATAACTATTGTTCATCTTATTTAAAAAGTTAACCATTACATTGATTTCTTTTTCAAAAGATGATTCTTCAAAAATATTAGAGCCAATATGAGCATGAAGGCCAACCCATTTAAGATTTGAGTTACGTTTAGTAATTCTCATCACATCATCATATGCATCTTTATCGCTAATAGAAATACCAAATTTCGAAGCAACTTTTGATGTTTGAATGAATTTATGTGTGTGAGTATCAATATGAGGATTGACTCTTACTAATATCTCAACATATTTTCCTAATTTGTTAGTGATTTCATCAAGCATTTTTAATTCAGGAATATTATCAATTACAATGAAACCAATACCATTTTCTACAGCATATACTAATTCATCATATGATTTATTATTACCGTGGAAAACAACATGCTTTAAAGAATGTAGAACATTATTGATAATATATAAATCACCAATTGATACTGCATCAAGGTAAAAATTATGATTGTCCATAATTCTTACTATTTCATAGTTCAATAAAGCTTTAGATGCATAAACAACTTTTGTTTCAAACATACTTGATTTAAAATTATCTTCATATGCTTTGATGTTTTTATTTAGTTGTTTTTCATCAATAATATATAAAGGTGTTTTATATTCATTTCTTAAATCTTCAAAAAAATGATTATTAATAGTTAATTTTCCATTAACATTTCTAATACCAACTGGACGAATCATATGTATATCTCCTTGATTATATTATACTAAAATAAAGCCTTTTTGAAAACTAAAACAATAACAATCGAAGAAAAAGACTTCAAAATTAAATATTTGAAGTCTTTCAATTCTTTAATTTTTTGGTTTTGGACCAGCTTCAACAATTTCTTTAGGCATATTAGGATATTTTTTAGCAAAATTATCAACAAACATTTGAGCTAGTTTATTAGCTTGTGCATCATATTTAGCTTTATCACTCCACATGCCTCTTGCATCTAGTTTTTCATCTGGAACATTTGGACAGCTTACTGGATAATCAACGTTGAATACATCGTGATGCTTAAATTCAACATTTTCAAATGAACCATTAAGAGCAGCAGTTACCATTGCACGTGTATATGCAAGTTTCATACGTTTTGCACCATCACTAGCAGAGCCGCCTGCCCAACCAGTATTAACTAAATATACTTGTGTACCATATTGGTCTAATTTATCACCAAGCATCTTAGCATAAACTGCTGGATCCATTGGCATAAATGGTTCGCCAAATAAAGTAGAGAATGTAGGTTGTGGTTCTGTAACACCACGTTCAGTACCAGCTAGTTTTGAAGTAAAGCCAGTAACGAAGTGATACATTGCAGCATTCTTTGATAATCTTGATATTGGAGGAAGAACACCAAATGCATCAGCTGTTAAGAAGATAACAACTTTTGGAATTCCACCAACACCAGGAATTTGGGCATTATTAATGTATTCAATAGGATAACCAACACGAGTATTTTCTGTTAATGAACCATCATTAAAATCAAATTCGCGTGTTACTGGATCAATAATTACATTTTCAACTAATGAACCAAATTTAATGGCATTGTAGATATCTGGTTCATTTTCTTTTGAAAGGTTAATACATTTAGCATAGCATCCACCTTCAAAGTTGAAAACACCATCAGGACTCCAACCATGTTCATCATCACCAATTAGTTTACGAGCAGGGTCAGCTGATAAAGTAGTTTTACCTGTTCCTGATAAACCAAAGAAAATTGCAGTATCTAATGTTTCAGGATCCATATTAGCAGAACAATGCATTGGTAGAACATTTTCTTTTGTCATTACATAATTCATTGTTGAGAAAACACTCTTCTTAATTTCACCAGCGTATTGTGAACCACAAATAATAATGAAGTGTGCCTCATAGTCAATAATAATTGCTGCTTCACTATGAATACCTTCAACTTCTGGATCACATTTATATCCAGGTGCAACAAGTAAAGTATAATCTGCTTCACCATAGTTTTCTAGTTCTTCAGCTGTTGGTCTAATTAATAGATCTCTAATGAACAAGTTTTGACTTGCAAGTTCATTGATTACTCTGAATTTCTTAGTGTATTTTTTATCAGCACCAGCAAAACCGTCAAAAATGAAGATTTCACGATTTTGAAGATATGCTAACATCTTGGCTTTAATAGCTTCAAATTTTTCTCTTGAAATAGGGCGATTAACTTTACCCCATGCAATTTCATCATGAATTGTTGGTGTATCAACGATAAATTTATCTTGAGGTGAACGACCAGTATATTTACCAGTAGTAACAACTAGTGCACCTGTATTTGAAAGTACACCTTCTCCTCTACGTAATGCAGCTTCAACTAATTCTGCAGGTGTTAAATTACGATATACTTTTAAAGTGTTGAATAAACCGATTTTTTCTAATCCATAAGTTTCCATAAATTCATCTCCTATAATAAATCCAATTCTTATTCACTATATTTTACCATAAATATTATTTCAAATGATTAAATATGCTAAAAATTTTATGCCTTTCATTGCTCTTGGATTTTCGAATATAAATAAACAAAAAAATAAGAATCAATACGACCTCCATCGATTGATTCTCTTTTATTTTATATACTTATTAATTACAAAAGCCACACCACTATCTGTATGTTTTTTTGTCACAAATGTCGCATTTTGTTTTAAAATGTCATTACCATTTTCTACGGAAATCTTGTAGTCAGCAAAAGCAAACATTGGTAAGTCATTTTCTTCATCGCCTATTGCCATTACTGCCTTAGACTCGATATTTAAGTAATCCATTAAATACTTTAATGCCTTTCCTTTATTAGCATCTTTTGGTAGTATTTCTAGATAAATTGGTGTACTTCTTAAGACATTATAATCATTACCTAAAAGTTTTACAACTTCTTCTTTGTTGTTTGTGACCTTTTCTTCTTCATCACAAATAATAATCTTGGCTGCCTCTTTTAAATTTAAGATTGTATCAAAATCGCAAATTGAAAAGATAATACCATCAAAGACTTTTTGTTTTTGGATAAATGGAATAACTTCTGTTGAATAAATTAAATCATCAACATAAACATTAAAATGAAGATTTAAAGAATTGATTGTTTTGGATATTTTCACAATATCTTCATTATTCAAAGAAACATTTCTTAAGATATATGTTCCTGTCGCATTGGAAATCAAAGAACCATTATATGTGATAACATATGAATCTTCATTATATAAATCTAATGTTTTTAAAAAGTTAATAATTCTAAAGTATGGTCTTCCTGTTGTAATAACAACTTTAATTCCTTTTGATGTTGCATATTTAATTGCTTCAATATTCTCTTTACTTATTCTTTTATCTTTATCTAAAAGTGTATCATCAAGATCAATTGCAATTAACTTAATTGTATTATTGGACATATTTTGCTATCAAACCTAACTCTGCTTTTTTAAGTTCATCATTTGCAATTGCGAAAAGAATACAAAGAATAACAAAAGCATCTTTTGCGTCCTTTCCAGCAAAATTATCAATTAAGTAATCAGTATCTTCAATTGTTTTAACATTTGTCCATGCTTTAACATATTGCGTAAACATCTCAAATGTTAACTCAGTACCATCAATAATGGTTTGAAAGAAATGAAATTCTTTTTCATCTATTGTTAGATCAATACCTATGATTGTAGCTAAAGATCCAAAGAATAATGTTTTAGCAGCATCTTCAGATCCACCATTTACTGAACAAAAGTTATAATAGACTTCTGCCTCTTTGTTTGCTAAAGCAGTTCTTTCATTTAATGATAGATTTTCAAGTTTTTGAATGAATTCTTCTAATTTCATATTATATACCAAATCTTTCTTCAAAATTCATTTTCGTATTTAAAACATAAGAAACAATTGTTGCGATAAACATTTTAATAACATCAAATATGATAAATGGAACTACACATATCATTAAGGAATTAACAAAACTTGTTGATGTATTAATCATAAACCATATTGTGCCACATAAATAACAAACAATTGTTGATAATATCATCGAAATAATATACCAATAGATTTTTGTTTTATCGATTGATGTCATTAAACTAATGATGAAAACCATTGGTAAATATCCAATAATAAATCCCCCAGTTGGTCCAAGAATAACTGAAATGCCACCTCTAAAATTAGAAAAGACAGGAACACCAATAATACCAATGACAATGTATAACAAAACACTAAATAATCCATTAGCTTTCTTTGTTATTCCACCAATGAGATAAATCATAAAAGTCGCAAGTGTTATTGGAACTGCACCAACATTAAAAGATAAAGGAGATGTAATGGAAAGGATTGCGGCTAATAGAGAAATAAAGATTAATGTTCGTAAAGATTTATTCATCTTTAAACCTCTAAATCACCATCTTTAATTAGATTCCATTTTCTAAACAATAAATCAAAGACAAATACTAGAACAAGTGGTAATACTATTTCAAGTAAAACGATACAAAGAATTGTGTACCAATTAAAGCCCATTGAAGATATAGTTCCAATTTGTCCTACTAAACCAGCTGTTCCCATACCAGCAGATGAGCCTAAACAATAAATCTTAAATAGGCATGTTGAAAGAGGACCAAGAATAGCACTTGTAATGATAGTTGGAAGCCAAATGATAGGCTTTCTCAATATATTTTTAAATTGTAACATTGAAGTTCCAAGACCAATTGACAAAACCATACCGATAGAATTATCTTTTCTTGATTGAATAGCAAACCCAACCATTTGTGTTGAACAACCAACAATAGCAGCTCCACTTGCTAAAGCAAGACCTGCATATTCCTTCATTTGAATGGCTTCAGCCAAAGGAATAGATGCTGGAATAACAAAGACGATTGCAGCTATGGCCGCACTTGAAATTGGTGCTGTTAAAGCCATTCCCATTAAGACAGCAACTACAATACCCATTAAGAATGGTTGAGCAGATGTCGCAACATTAACAAACCATTGAATTCCGTAAGTTACATAAATAATTGGATATCTTACTAAAATTGAAAAGATTAGACCTGTAATTACACCAAAAAGAGGAATAATCAAAATATCCACAGGTGTCTTTTTCTTAAAAATAATCTTTATTAAAAGTGCAACACCAATACACACTAAATAAATTGTTAAAGGATCACCAATCTTAAAGATATTTGCTGTTGTGTGGTTTGTCACAAATGCAGTTGTTAAAGAAAAGTATGCAGCAAGTTCACCAACAGCACCTAAAACAATAGTTTGAAGTGGTGTAAACTTAAGTGCTAATGCTATACCTATACCAATACCAGCACCCGTTAATATTTGTAAAACATAAGCTGTTCCACCAACTGCTGACGTTCCATTTCCTAATACTTTAAAAATAGCTTCACAAAAACCATTTTTACCATAAGAAAAAAGAGTACCGATTGTTCCGATAATTGTACCAATAATAAGTGTCGCAAAAAGGCCATAAGCCATACCATTTAAGGTAGTCATAAAAAAGTTAAGAATTTTGTTTTCTTTCTTTTCCATAAAAAGCCTCCTTTTTATCTAAATTATTATACCAAATTCTTTCGTTTTTTTCAAACAAAAAGCCAAAAGCATAGTAGCTTCTGACTTTCTTAACATTAGAATAATTCTCCACTTGTTAACAATTGGATAATTTCTTTTAAAGATTTTCCACGCAATTTAGAACGGTAACCTTCAAGCTCACCATAAATCATATCATCAAGTACTTGCATACCTAATAATTCAACAGGTGCTTTATCATCAGTTAAAAGGTATCCATTATTTTCTAGTTTTTCCATATTATAATATGTATGAGTGAAAAGTGTTCTTAATTTATTATGCTCAACTCTAGACATACCATCAATTAGTTGTTCTTTTGGATCAATATCATTAGATGCGTATATTAAGACATTAGATCCAGCTGGAGCTTGATAACAATTTTTGAAAACAGATGATACTGTTCCAGCAATGTAATCGTTAATTCCACCTTCGCGTGATGAGTTCATATTTAAATTAACAATCATAATGCCATTTTCATTTAAACAATTCTTAACTAAGTTAAAGAATTCAACAGAAACCATTGAAAATGGAATTGTAATATCACGATATGCATCGACTAGAATAATGTCGTATTTTTTCTTACATGAATTCATGTAAGCACGGCCATCATTTACATAAACATTAATGTCACTGGGTAAATCAAAGTATTGATAAGCTAAATCAACAATTTTCCCATCAATTTCAACACCATCAATTTTATGAGTGTTAAAATATTTTTCTGAATTATAAGCAACTGTTCCTGTGCCAAGACCTAGAATTAAAAACTCAGGATCTTCTTTAACCATAACATTTGCTGCTAGAACATTGTTGAAGTAGGAATTCCTCCCAATTTGACTTTCTTGATATCCTTCTTTGTAGTAAATCGATTGAACACCAAAAATAACATTAGTTGATAAGATAAAAGAATCATTGTCTTCTTCTACCCTTAAATAATTGTATAGAGATTCACCTTCATAAACTGTCTTAGTTTCCCAAAAAGCCACTGGAATAAATGCTGATGCAATACCAATTGCTAAAACAATTACGGTAGTTACAGTGTGAAAGATACGTCGGAAGCCCATTTGGAAAAAGTAAATTAAGCAAATTGTAAATAAGATGCATCCAAAAATAATGAATGTTGCTGATGTACCAACTGTTGGGATAGTTACAAATGTTGGTAAAAATGTACCAATAATTGAACCCACAGTATTACATGCTTCAATACGACCTACTGTTTTACCATTTTCATCGATACTTCTACTAGCAAAACGTACTAAGTTTGGTGTTACCATACCAAGTGTTAGTAGCGGGAAGACAAAGATTAATAAGCATGAAAGTAGTGCAGCCCAAATTAAGAAATTATGAGCAAGATTAGATGCAGCTAGACCTAAGGCAATTCCCGCAATAACAAATTTACCAAATAATGGAATTAAAACAACCCATACAGCTGCAATAAATAACATAATAAACAATTTAGTTGGTTTCTTTGATTTGTCTGCAATCTTACCACCAATAATATTACCAATTGCCATCGCAATCATAATTGTTCCAATAATGATTGTCCATACAATTTGTGATGATGAAAAATATGGGGCCATTAATCTTGATGCACCAAGTTCAATTGCCATTACTGACATACCACTAAAGAAGCCGACTAAATATAATGCCATTTTCTTCCAAAAGTCTTTTTTATCGAATGGTTTCTTTTCTTTTTTGACTTCTTGATTATCTTCTTCTTGAACAACTTCAGATTCTACTATTTCAGTTTGTTCTTCTTTTATTTCTTCAGTTTCGATTAAATCTTTTTCTTCAGTCATGTGATTCCTCCATTAATGAGTGATTAAACATATAAGTAATTATATCATATTTTAAGTTATTTTAAAAATATTATACTGAAAATTAATAAACCACTTTTGCTTAAATATCTTTTTCAATACATAAAACATTTATTGTTCTATTAAAAAAGAGGTTTTTCAGCCTCTTTTTAAATATTCTTAGTAGATTACTCCACCCCACTCAACAAGTGTAAAACCACTTCTTTCAACGTGTTCCAATTCTTGTGGTTTAATATCAACAAATGAATCTACTTGTTTGATATGAATAATAACACGTAGATAAGTATCAACGTCTTCTGTTATTATTAAAGGACATTCATTGTTTCTTTCTTCAGTTTGTTCAAAGTA
>DBWT01000047.1:77042-77243 GCA_002309035.1 Caryophanales bacterium UBA1231
GCATCTTCTTTTTCAACATAGAATCCTTCAGTAAATGATGACAAGTAATTAGCTTTTTCATCAAAGAATAAGGCATAATAGCTTCGATTATCAATCGTAATTGTTGAATCTACATCGACATGCATCTGCCAGCCATCATTATATTTTGGATATGTTGTTATCAATCTTGATGGATCTTCAAACTTTAGAGTTAGATCTAAT
>DBWT01000047.1:77300-78965 GCA_002309035.1 Caryophanales bacterium UBA1231
ATTGGTTCACTAATGCTAATACCAGTATCAGCCATCCATATTTTAGCCGCATCATCATCTGTTATTAAACCAGTTGAGTAAGCTTTATTTAGAGTATAGAATTCATGATCGAATAAGTACCAAATGCGATTACCATCTTTATAGTTAATAGTATACTTTCCGACTTCTTCACTCCATAATGCTTGCGTATATCCCAAGTAATTAGCTGTAACGTATATTGCAACACCACCACTATATCTTCCATAATAAGTAATGTTTAGATGTGGGTTATGAGTTGAATCATGCCATTTTGTATAAAAATCAACAGCGATTTCTTTCTTTTCATCATTAGTTAAGTCATCATCAACCCTAAAGTTATAATCATAAGTTAAATGATATTCATTGATGATTTCTGGTGCTTCATAGATTGCATAAACAATACCGTCTACTAATGGAAGTGATATGTATGCTCTGCCATAATTATCTTTTTCAGCCAAAATAATTATTTCTTCACCATTTGCTTCCGCAACACAATAAAGTGTTTCTTTTGTAACTTTCAAGGTAATTCGATCATCCACAATTTTATCACTTGAGAAGATTAATGCTATTTGTTCCTCATCTTTAATCATAAATTCAAATGATTGAATAAATTCACTACCTTTAGTGACATAAGCTACATGAGTAGTTTCTTCATGAAGTTCATAAAGCTTTTGAATTTCATATGATGATTCATCATAATATATTGGTTCAAAACGCATTTGTACACTTCTTTCGACATAAGCAGCATATAATTGCTCATTAAAGTTAAAAACTATTAAATTAACTTGTGGATAATAATAAAATGAATTAATATTATCAAAATCTTCTTGTGTTATTTCATAATCAACAGTGCTAGAATTAAAACATAATAATTCACTTTTGATTGAACTCTTGTTCAACAAAATACGATTAATATATGAACCTTCATTAAACAAATAGTTATCTTTAAAATAGAATTCTTTATCAAACCAACTAGAATAATATTCTTTTTCAGCTATTAATTTAGCTTGATAAAGTTCACCTAATTCAATTTCTTTAATTTGTTCAACTGTATTGGATGATGTATTTGATGAAAGCTTAAATTCACAGCCAAACACAAATGTCATCATAAAGACAATGATTATTAAACTAAGTGTTTTTCTCATTTTTTCTCCTTATGTAATAAATTACATATTTAATATAGCACATAAAAATATAAACCGCAATTAATCAATTAATTATTTTACACACGAAATAAACAAGAAAAAAATATAATCGTTAACAATATACTATGCAACTGATGGTTGCATAAAAAAGTTATATTTGCAACGCATTTACTCTTGTTTTTCTTTTTATTAAGTTGTAAAATAATACTTGTAGAGATGATAATATGTTAGATAGCAAATTATATAATTTACGTAGAGAAAGAAAAATATCACAAGAAGATTTAGCCATTGTTTTAAATACATCAAGACAAGCTATATCTAAATGGGAAAGAGGAGAGTCATCTCCTGATTTAAACAATTTAATAGATTTAGCAAAATTCTTTAATGTGTCTATTGATTATCTATTAGATTATGAAGTAGATTTAGATTCATGTAATGAATTCATTTCTAAACTTCAAGATGAATTAAATAATAAAACATTCAATATTAGTATCGATGATAT
>DBWT01000014.1:0-8124 GCA_002309035.1 Caryophanales bacterium UBA1231
TAGTTTTCAAAGACCTTATTTTTCTTATCTTTCCAGCTGAAGTGCCCCTCAGCGGAAATCCTTATATATTATATCACAATCAAAATATAAAAGCAAGAACTTTTTGAAAAAATTTTGCTCTTGTGCAAGATATTATACAAAAGTATAAAAAAAGAACCCCTTTCGGGGTTCTATATTCTAAATAACAAATGTTATTTATCTAACCTAAAATCAGTCAGTAGCAACTTCTGTGAAATCAGAAGGAGTAGTAGCAGGAGTTTCATAATACTTATTACCACTATAAGTAACTGCAGCACTACCAGCATTACCTAACTTGTATGCACAATGATAGATATTGTTAGTAATAGAAACAGGAACAGCAGTAGTTGGAGCACCTAAGTTAACAATTGAACCACTCATATTGCTGAATGTATTTCCAGAAATTTCAACTGTAGCTTCAGCGCCTGGTTTCATTAGGTTAATACCTGATGCATTAGTACTATTAGCCATACCAGCAGCAACATTGTTCTTGTATTCAATAGTAGTACATGCAGCCATATCTCTAATGTTCATTAACCAGTTAGTTGAAGGAACACATGCAAAGTTATTATCATTGATCTTGAATGTACCAGCAGCATGTTCGATATAGAAGTAATCGATTAATGTTGCAGCAGTACTAGATGCAGTATGATCATTTGATAAATAGTTATTTGAGAATTCGAAGTTAGTTACAGTTGCACTAACACGGATTGGACGGAATCCATAAGAATATTTAGCCCAATTGAACTTATTATTCTTAATTGTTAAATTAGTTACCTCATAACCGAAATCAGCATGAATAACATTTACTGGAGTTCCACCATCAAATAAGTTATTTTCAATTAATAAATCACTAACTGAATAGATATAAACTTTTGCAGATCCGCCATTAATGTTAAGACCTTTAAGAGTTACATTATCAGCTTTAACATTAATTTGACCAGAAATAGTAGCTTCAGCAGCTCTGTCAGCAGCAGTTCCAGCTTTTTCAGCATTTGGACCTAAAATTGTTACAGGTTTGTCAATTGTGAAAGCAGCTTTGTAAGTTCCAGCAGGAACATTGATTGTACCATTAGCTTTAACTAATGCAACAGCGTCAGCTAAAGTAGTAACAGCATCGCCATCTAATACAGCAATTGCTTCGCCTAATGTAACTGTATCTTGAGCTTCAACTTCTTGGTAAACTGGATAGTATTTAATATCAGCAGTTGGAGTTAATTCAGCTACAGTCTTAAGAACAGAAGCTTCAGTAGCATCAGCAGTAGTAGCCCAACCTAATAGTTTATAAGGCTTGCCTTCTTCAACGATCATGTTCTTAACGAAATCAAGAGTCTTGAATTCAACTTTATCTCCTTCTTCTGGATAGAAGGCTTTGATTAATTTGCCGTCTCTACCATAGAATTCAACTGTGTACCAAGCAGGAGATTCAGCTGGTAAGTATTCTTTAGTAGAAATAATTTGAACTTCAGGGTTTTCAATACCATTCCATACACCAACAACACCACTTGTTCCATCACAGTTAGTTAAACCGCTACAGAATCTATCAGCAGTCATTGGACACCATAAGAAATCGCCAGGTTCAAGAGTTACACTTGTACCATCAGCAGCAGATACTTTTGTACCAACATAAAGTTGTTTTTCAGCATCATAATGGAATAAGAATCTATCATAACCATAAGCAGCACCACCTAAGTTACGTCCATAAGTGTTCTTAACTTCAGTGATAGTTACTTTGAATTCGCCAGCATTATGATATAAAGCACCATGTCCATAAGAGTTAGTTGGAGTTGGAGCAGTTTCACCCATTACTAAACCACATGAGAATTGAGTAGTACCATCAGTTCCATAAACTTGAACAGCATCTTTAGTATCTAATGTAACATCTGCAGTAGCATCTTTACCTAATTCAATACCAGCAAACTTAGGGATAACGAATAATTTACCGCCAGTGATAATTGCGTAATCACCTAAACCAACCATATTGTATTGATCAGCGATTGTACCAGTTGCAGTTGTACCAGTATATTTAACGTTTGTAGTAGGTCCGTAGAATACACCTTCTAATTGTACACCTAGAGCTTCTTCAATCTTTTCTTCAAGAGCAGGAGCCCATGCAGCATATACAGTAACATCAGCAAACATTGAACCAGTAACAACAGCATCACTGCCATCTTCAAACTTCCAACCTAAGAACTTGAATCCTTCTTTATAAGGTTCATCTTGTAATTTAACAGTTAAATCTGTGCAATGATAAATTTGAGTGTTATGTTCTTGAGTGTATTGACGATCAAAGATATTAGACCAAACATTGTTAGGAATCCAACTCTTATAAGATGCAGAACCAGTTCCACATACCCATTGAGCAAAACGATATGCACCTAATAATGTACCGCTATTAGTAACCATAACTGGATTGCCACCATAAGTAGTTAAATCTTTTGTTTGTTCAGATTCAGATAATGTACTATAGTAAGATTGTCTTGGTAACCATTCCATAGCAGCATATTGATCACCTTTGCGACCCCATGCATCTTGTCCACCCATATTACCAGATCTTGTTGATTCATCAACATAATCCATTAATGCGATGTACTTATGTCCTTCAGGACTATTGAAGAACTTATTAGATCCTTCAATAATGTCATGGTAATTTTCATTAACTGTTTCGCCGTCTACTTTTGGAGTGAATAAATATTGACCTAATAAAGTATCGGCATATTTAGAATAATTTTCTGTCCAATATTCAACAGTTAAGAATTCTTCTAATGTTGGAGCAGTAGCATTAGCCCAAGCACCTTTTTCAACCATAAAGTTGTATAAATCAGTCTTGAATAATACTAAGAATTCAGCTTTGTCTGTATCTTTCCAGAATCCTTGGATGTAACCACCATTGTAATCATAAGTGATATGTAAATCGATTGCAGCATATTCTGCATATTTAGCATCGAAAGCAGCTTTCTTTGTTAAAGCGCCAGTAATTTCATCACTTAATTTATTAACAACAGCATCGCCTTCAGTCTTATATAGACGTCCCCACATTGTAGCTAAGTCTTTAGCAAATTGAGACTTATCAGCACCTTCTTCAGTTGGTTCACTTGCTAATAATGCAGTGATATCAGCATCTAAGAATGCGATTGCTTGTTCTTCTAATGCTGTTAATCTTGCAGCAGGGAATACATCAGCTTTAGTATCGCCAACTAAGTTATTATAACGAGCACGTGCAGCATTTACATTAGTTTCAAATGCAACATGATCAATTTCAGCAGCTTTTAATAATTCTTCAGCAGCTTTAACATAGTTAGTTGCATATTCAGCATCCATAGAACTTAATGGATGAACTTCGAAATGTTCAATATTTAATGTACTACCTTCTTGACAGAATGGATAAATAGTTGCAGGAGCACCAACACCGTAGAATTGATATTTCCAGCTCATTGCATATCCATTTGCAGGAATAGTTAAGTAGTTAACTGTAGCACCATTAGCACTATCACCAAATAGGTTAGGTACTTCATAAGTGAATGCAGCTTTTACTTTATATTCAACAGTAACTAATGCTTTAGTATCAGCATCTAATGCAGCATATTGTTCAGCAGTTAAAGCAGCACCTTTAGCATATGTTGGAGCATATTTTTCAGTTACTTCTTCGCCTTCTTTAATAGCTACATAAGAAACAGTACCATCTTCAGCAGTTACTTTCTTGAATGTACCATTTTCAGCAACAGCGAATAATAGGTTGTCTGCAGCAGTATATAATACATCGAACTTAGAAGCTTTATCTTCAAGTTGCATTGCATTGTACATAGCTTCAGATACTTTATCATTAGCTTTATAAGCTTTTCCACCTAATACAGCACGCATATCAGGCATACCATTTTGTAATTTACTATTGTTAGATCCGTTAATGATCTTACCATCTTTATCAGCAACGAAGCCTAGAGCGTAACCGTCCATAGCAATGTTCAAACGAGAACCGATTGCTGAAGATGTAGCGTGACCTTCTTTATATTTAAGAGTTGCGTCACCATATACACCAACTTCAATGTTAACAGGTTTGTCAGTAGTATTTACATACCAAACACCCCAGTTACCACCAGCACCAGCGATACCGCCGTTTACGTTAGCAGGGTCAATGTATACTTTACCATCTTTTTCACGGATGTAAACAGTCATAACTTCCATCATGAATGTTTGCCATAATTCTTTACCATCATTGTAATTAACGTTGTAAACACCTGCATCAAGTGATTTCCAAGTTGTTCCATTTAACAAATCGATCACTTTATCAGTGCCAGTTAATTGCATCTTAGTAACAACAAATTCATGACCAGTTCCTTCTTCACCAGGGTTACAGAATAGAACCATAGGGAATTTATTTGTGTCAAATGTAATATCTAAATCGATTGATAATTCTAGTTTTTCACCAGTCATAACTACCCAATCTTCTTTAGTATCATTTGTCTTAATTAATAATTTTTCGTCTTTTGGACCTTTAACATCAACTAATAATTTATTGATTCCACTATAATCAGCGCCTTCAATCTTTTCAGCAACTGCGCATTTCCAAGCAGGATCATTTGTTGAACCAGGAACTTTAGCGATTGATAATGAAGCACCTAAATCACGTTCTGCACTTACGCTCCATCCACTGAAGTATCCAGATCCATAAGTTTCAGTAACATAACCGATCTTCTTATCAAAGTAACTTACGTTACCAGCTAAGTCATATTTACCTTGTTTTTCAGATAATGAAGTATCTTTTTGAGCGCTTGAACGCCAAATACCACTTATGATATTATGAGGAGTTGTACTAATACCAATATTGAAGAATAATACAACATCAACTTTGTCATCACCTTTAGTGTAAGTACCTTTAATAGATACTAGTTGATATCTTAAATATTGAGCTTCAAGTTTTAATCCTTCTTCAGTTTGTGAGAATACTTGATAATCATCTTGTAATCTTGCATCTAACTTAACAGCTTCAACATCCCAAACCATACCAGGAAGAGCATCGAATACGATATTACCAGCTTCTTTACCCCAAGGAGCATAAACTACTTTTTGGAACTTCTTATTATCTTCTAAAGCTAACATAGCTTCAAGTTCAACAGCAGCAGCATTAGCTGGGATAGCATGGATTGTTAATTCTCTTTCAGCAGTGAAATTGTCAGCAGCTTTACTAGCAATATTATATTCAATCTTAACTTTGAATTTAACATCTTTAGCTTCAGTTACAGGAGCAACTAATTTACCACCATCATCATAAACAGCTGTATCTAAAGAAGTATATGATAATTTAGCACCGAACTTATCATCAAATTCTGGAAGAACGATACTTGTAGCAAATGATTTGCCAGCCATCTTAGCAAATGTACTAGCCATAATTTCATCAGCTTTTTCTTCAGCAGTGTAACCTTTAGCTACAACGTTGAAGTCAATATTTCTTGAACCACTACCATAACGGATACCAGCAGTTAATGTAACAGCTTTATCTTCATTAGGAGCACCAAATTTACCTTCTGCATCAATAGCAGTAGCTAAACTTGAAGTCCAGTTGATTGTACATCCAAAAATAGATGGTAATAATTCTAAGTCAGCAGCAACTTTTGTACCTTTAACATATTTGTCAAAGTAGTTAGCTAATAAATTAGCAACAGAATCAATTACAACGAATTCATTTACAACAGCATCTTTAACTAGCCAAATATCAGCTTGGTATGAATTAGCAGCATCATTTAATTCTAAAGCAATTGCTAATTTAACCATTGTATCAACTTCAACTGTTGCAGAGTCTAATTTTTCAACTGCTTGACCAGCAACTTTGTATGATACCTTAACATTTGTATTCCATGGTTTTGGTAATTCAAATTCACCAGCAACAAAACTTGGAAGAGCAGCAAGAATAGTATTTAATTCACGATCAACAACAGCTTGGTCGCCAATTGTTTCTCTAACTTCGAATTCAACTTCTTGAGCTTCTAAGTCTTTATTTAATGGAGAATAAACGATAATATTTACCTTACCAGGACGTACGCCTGTTACAACGCCATTAGCGTCAACGGTAGCAATAGATGGGTCTTCTGAAACATAGACTAAAGTCTTGTCACAGTTTTCAGGTTCCCATAATTCGTCATCAACATAAACAGCCTTTGTAGCACCAACTGCAACTGTATCTCCGTCTACGAAGAAACTTGTTGGAGCAACAAAATCTTGGAATGCCTTACATGTTTCTTTGCTAGCAGCGTTACATGCTGGAGCTGTAGGACAGAACTCTGTACATGTTTCAGCACTTGCATTATTACAAGTAGGGCAAGTTTCGCAAAATTCTTTGCAATTCTCATTATTTGCTTCTTTGATTTCTTCATCTTTACCGCAGGCAAAAGCAAATGCAGCAACTAAAGCTAATACTAAAGCAAATAAAGCCTTCTTTACGTTTTTAAACATAAATTTTCTTTTCCTTTCTTTGAAAAAATTTTTGAGAACTTTTTTGACAAAAGTTTACTAATATATTATAACAAATAGAAAATATAAGTCAAGGTTTTTTAAAAACGTTTTCTATATTTTTTTGCATTTTTTTGAAAAAGAAAACGCGTTCTGAAAAAACGCGTAAATTTTCATTTTATTTTCTTTTTCTTTTTCATAAATAGTCAAGCAAATATTTCCTACTTATTTAAATTGTTATAGAAGTTTAAAAATTCTAATGACTTAGAATATAATTCATTTTGTTCTTCTACTTTGTCATAGCCATGATTAGCACCATCAATAATATGCACTTGAGCGTTAGGATACTTAACTGCATAGCGCATTGAATACATATAATCTATACATTGGTCGCATCTTCCATGACATAATAATACTGGATTAGTGAATTTTTCAATTCCTTCCATTGGATGGCATTTATCAATTGATGTATACATCTCTTTAGATAATTCAAAATAAGTCGCAATTAATTTATTACCATTAGGTAATTCGACGCCTTTTTCGAAATAATTTTTAATGTGTTCCGCAATATTAGCTGCTGCTGACCAAAGAATAATTTTTGATAATTTATTTTGATAAATGCTTGACATGATAGATGCAACAGCTCCACCCATGCTAAAACCAAGAAGAGATACTTTCTTTACTCCTTCAAGACTTGCTGCATAGTCGATAATTTCTTTTGCTTCTGACATCATTGTATCGAATGTGAAATCACGGAATTCGCCATCTGATTCGCCATTACCAGAAAAGTCCATTCTAATTGACGCATAACCATCTTTCGCAATTAATCTAGAGAAATTACGGAAGTGATAGGCATGTTCTGATTTATTTCCAGTAAATCCATGGAAGAATACAAGAATTTCTCCATTAAAATTTTCCGGATAATCCAAATATCCACGCAATGTTTTTCCCCATTCATTTATTAGCTCTACATGTTTAACCATTATTTTTTACCTCTTCTATTGCTTTTCTTATATGTCCTTTATTTTTAGCTAATACTTCATTAATTTTATCTAAATCATCAATGCCAGTAATTAAAGCAAATATAGTTTTTTTAACAGTACCATATTTTAATAAATTACTTTTTGCACTTTCTTCATCAACACCTGTTGCTTTAGAAATGATATTAATAGCACGGGATCTTAATTTGTCATTTGTTGGCATGACATCAATCATAAGATTGCCATATACTTTTCCAAGTTTAATCATTGCGGTTGTTGAAATCATATTGCATACCATCTTTTGGGCAGTACCAGATTTCATTCTTGTTGAACCAGTTATTACTTCCGGACCAACTATTACTTCAACTGGATAATCAACAAGACTAGCAAGAACACTATTTGGACTAGTCACAATAGCACCTGTCATAGCGCCTATCTCTTTTGCATATTCAATTCCTCCAATGACATATGGGGTCCTACCGCTTGCCGCAATACCAATCACGATATCATTAGCTTTTAAATTAACTTTTTCTAAATCACTTTTACCAAGTTCTTTATTATCTTCAGCGCCTTCTACTGCTTTCACGAAAGCATTGATTCCGCCTGCCATTAGACAAAATACCATTTCATCACTTACGCCAAATGTCGGACGACACTCAACGGCATCAATTATACCAACACG
>DBWT01000014.1:8172-37438 GCA_002309035.1 Caryophanales bacterium UBA1231
ACTTTATCAATTAGTTTCGCTATTTTTTTCTTTTCTTTTTCTACAGCATAGGCAACAACTTTATCTTCATCATTAATTAAAGATACAATACTTAAAGTATCTAAAGTATCAATATTTGAAGTTTTTTCGTTAACTGATTCGGTTTTAATTTTTGATAAATCTACTTTCATTTATTTACCCTTCTTGCAAGTGTTACTTCGCCTAAAACTAAATCATCACTTGCACCCGTTGAAGTTTTGACATTACCCGTTCTTCCATTCAAACTTAAAAAGCCCAAAACTCCAAACGCAAATGCTTCTTTAGCATCTGAAAAAGAAACACCATTTATGTTATATTTTTCATCAAGAGTGAATACTTTTTGATTAAATTCCTCGTTTAAGCGCTCCATAATATATTTATTATGACTGCCCCCACCAGATACAATTGCCATATCAAAATCTGAAACAAATGTTTTATAATTATAAATAATACTCATCGCAGTAAATTCAGTAATAGTTGCGATAATATCTTCTTTATTATATTTATCAAATTCATATAATGAAGATAATTGTTCTAAATATTCTTTCGAATATGCTTCGCGTCCTGTTGACTTTGGAGGGACTTTCTTAATGAATTCATCTTTCATTAATTTATCTAATATTGGAATAATTACCATTCCACTTTTCGCGATTTTTCCTTCATCATCAAATGGTAAATTATAATATTTATTCATAAAATAATCTATTATTACATTACCAGGGCCGGTGTCAAACGCTAAAACATCATTTACGCTACAGTCCTTTTTTAAATATGTAAGATTTCCAATTCCTCCAATATTTTGGAGAATGATATTTTGGTCTTTACTTCTAAAGAATAAATATTCAAACATCGGCACAAGTGGCGCACCTTCGCCACCTAATACAATATCACTAACACGAAAATTAAAGACAACAGGAATACCCGTTAAAGTACTAATGATTTGTCCATCACCAATTTGTAAAGTAGATGCCACATTTCCTGGTCTTGGATGGGGTTCATGCCAAATTGTTTGGCCATGGCTTGCAATAAAATTAATATCGCTATATTTAAGATTATTCTTATTTAATATTACATCAATTGCATCTTTAAAATGATAAGATAATTCATAATTTAAGCTACATATTTCATTTAATTTTGCGGTTTCGTCACTTAAATTTCTTTTTATTTTTTCCTTAAAATCTTTTTCGTAAGGAATAGATACAAAATCTACAAGTGAAAAACAATCATTATCTTTTATTTCAATTAATGCAACATCAACACCATCAAGTGATGTTCCACTCATAATACCTATTGCAAGCATATATTTTCTCCTTTATTCTATTTCTCCCACAATCACAAATCTAAATTTTTGATTTGGTTTAAATGCTTTAATTACTAAATCATTAATCAATGCAACGCCAACCACGTTCACGCGTTCGTCTAAATCAAGATCTAGTTTCATGATTCCAACTTCACCTTGATAGCGCAAGAATTTTACATTATCAATAGTGACACTAAATTTATTTCTTTTTTCTATATATTTTGGTAATATATCTTCTTTTGATCTTGTTGAAGAGCGAATGAAATAATCATTTTCATCAATTCTATTAATATGAACTTTACGTAATAATTCTTTTTCACATGTTGATAGATCTGATTTTATTAAAATTGGAATAACCATTTCATCATAATTAAATTTTTTTACTAATTTGAGTTCTTCACTAGATGCAAAACTATCACCAAAGAAAACTTCATCAATACCTAAATACCTAATTGTATCAAGAATACTGTAAATATTCATATCACGGTGTAATTCAAGTGAAGGAAGCCCTTCATACAAAGGCATTCTTTTCATATTAGATGAAGGAATATATGCCATGACATTCATACCTAGCTCATGAAAGGCTCTATTCTTATTAATCATATCATTAACACCTAATCCTGTATATTTCTTAGGATAGAAATTATGACTGATCCGAACACGTGTTAAATCAACACCATGTTCTTTTAATTTATATAATGAATCAATAGAAATCGTGGAAGCATTTAGTTCTACCACATATTTTCCTTCTTTATATATTCTTTCAATATCATTTAAACTAAAACCATAATCAAGTCTTAAAGCATAAGCTTTAGGTAATATAAAACCATCATCAAGTAAATATTTATTAATATCAAGGGACACTTTTATTCCTAATAAGTCAGCCTTATCACAGACTTGAATTAGTTCTTGATAAAAATTAGGATTTGCTTCTTTCATGTGACAAGAAATAAAGACATTTTCGATATTATTTTCTTTTAAGATATCTAAATATTTTAAATTATCATCAATTTTATAATCATCAAGTCCAACATAAATTGATGCGCCTACATTTACTTGCCGGGATAAATTAACTGGAAGTTTTCCAGTTGGTCTAACCTCTCCTTCTATGTATTTTCTAATAGTATTAACTGAATTAGGTGAATATTCATATAAGCATAAATAATTCTTAATTTGTTTAAATCTAAATAAATCATAAGGACTTCTAGTTGATAGAACAAATAAATCATTGTTTAATTTATCTAGAGCATTAACTAAATCTGCTTGATTAGTGAACATATTAGCATTATATGTACAAACTAAAACTTGTTCATAATTTTCAGCTTTTTTAACTAATTCTTGGATTTTCTCTTCATCAATTGATACAGTTATTTTTTCCACATCAACTGGAAGATTAGCTTTCTTAATCGCATCACCGATACTACGGCTTGATAATTTATCTTCCGCAATTGTTGTCGCAAAAGGTTCAGTCGCAATTACTAATGTCTTCTTGCCTTGTTTTAAGTTTTCGCCTTTGACAAGAGTTAAAGAATTATCCACGATATTTTGGGCTAATGCCTTATGTTCTTTATTATCAATAGTGTCTATTACTTCATCAAAATTCTTTTGATAGAAATATTTATCCATTAAATCAAAAGATTCTTCTTTTACTTTTAGGATTCTTTCAACTTTCTTATTAATATCTTCAATACTTAATTCATTATTATTATAAGCTTCATGAATTAATTTTATTGCTTTAACTTGTTTTTCATAAGTGTGTGATACCATTACTAAATCAAGACCAGCCTGTAAGCCCATTACACAGCCTCGTTCTGTTGTGTAGTGATCATCAATTGCTTTCATTTCCATACAATCACTTGTGATAATTCCATCGTAACCAATTTGATTACGAAGTATTCCCGTCACAATTTTGTGTGATAAAGTAGCTGGAACGCCATCTGGTTCTAAAGCTGGGAATAATATATGGCCTGTCATAATTGATTTAACTTTTCCACTAACTTTTTTAAATGGTACAAGTTCTACTTCTTCTAGGCGTGATAATGGGTGATTAATACATCCTAAAGCCTTATGGCTATCAGTATTTGTATCACCATGACCAGGGAAATGTTTTGCGGTGGCGATAACACCTGTTGATTGTAAACCTTCAATGAAACTTGCGCCAAAACGAGCTACTACATCAGGATTATCAGAATAACTTCTAACACCAATTACTGGATTATTTGGATTATTATTTACATCAACATCCGGTGCTAAATTATAATTGATACCTAAACTTCGTAATTCTTCACCCATAATAACACCGATTTTTTTAGCGTCTTCAGGTGTAGCGGTTGCTAAAGTCATGTTACCAGGACAGAACGTTGCACCATCCATAATACGTGTTACCATTCCTCCCTCTTGGTCGATCGAGATAAATGGCATAATTCCAGTTTCTTTAATAATAAATTCATGAATCTCTTTATCAAGTTTATATAATTGCTTAATATCTTTAATGTTACGTGTAAATAAAATAATATTACCAATTTTATATTCTTTAATTAAGTCTTTAAGTTCTTGAGTTAGTTCATATCCATCAAAGCCAGCCCACATTAGTTGACCTAACTTATGATTGATTGTTAAATCATTAACGTTATATTTCATATTCCTATTCCTTTATTAATATAATAAATATTTATCTCTTATTTTCATAAATTCTTTAGTATCTTTATCAATTATCGCAAATAATTCCTCAATACTATATTTATCATCTTTCACATAGCCACATCCAGTATTAAGTTCAAAGAAACATTTAGCACCTTCTTTATAAGGTGGGTTAATCTTAAAATCATTTGGATATAATTTTCTTATCACATATACCATCATCCAACCAATTTTAACTGCATCATCAAACCTGTCATCTAATAAATGTAGTTGAACTCCGCCGCACATTTCATCTTTATATTTAGAGAATGTTGGAGTGAAATACATTGGTCTAAAATATACATTTTTGAAATTATATTTATTAAGTTCATTGGCTAAAACATAGGGATCAATAAATGGTGCTCCAACAATTTCAAATGGGGCAGTCGTACCTCTACCTTCAGCGATATTTGTACCTTCAAAAATGCATGTCGCATTATAACATAATGCCGTTGTTGGTGTTGGAAGATTTGGCGAAGGCATAATCCAAAGTTTTTTAGTATCAGAATATGTCATACTTCTTTCATAACCAGTCATTGGAATAACAAGTAAGTCACAACCAATACCATATTCTTCATTGAATAATTTCGCAATTTCACCAATTGTCATACCATGGCGTTGAACAATTGGATAATAACCAATAAATGAACGATATTCAATATCTAAAATATTACCTTCCACAATATCAGCTCTAGCTGGATTTGGCCTATCAAATACGACAAACTTCTTGCCATAATCTTTACAAGCCATCATCGCATAAGCCATTGTGTAAATGAATGTATAAAAGCGACTTCCAGCATCTTGAATATCAATTGCCATAATATCTAGTTCATCCATCATTTCTTTTGTTGGTTTTTTTGTGGCTCCATATAGACTATATACCTTGATTCCAGTTTTATCATCAATATATGTATCCATTTTAAGTCCCGCTTGAATGTTTGAGCGAACTCCATGTTCAGGAGAAAATAAACCAACTAATTTTGTTTTACGATTTAATACATCAATAGTGTATTCAAATTCACTAGAAATACCTGTTGGATTGGTAATTAAACCAACTCTTTTATTTTCAAATACATCTTTATAATTATCAAAATTATCAATTCCGAGTTTCATTTTCTTCCTCCTCAAACTCATATATATCTTCTTCTTTATAATTATTAAAATCTTTTACTATGCGGTGATATTTACCCGATGATATTATATACATAAAAAGTAATGGAATACTTAATCCAATAAGGAACCAAATTGGAATAAAGAAATTATTCAAAAAGCATAATAATAATGGTAAAACCAATAATATTAAATATATTATCGCATATAAAATATTTCTGAATGTCATTGAAATTGTAAATTTAATTATCGACATTGTCTTCATTCTAAAATATCCAACAGTCATTGGTAGTGATAAAATAAATAGAACAACAATCACTGAACAAATAAGGATAATATTATAAGATATAATTAAGAAATAATTAGGTGTATCAAGACTATGTATCACATTATAATAACTAAATAAACCATAGCCAAATAAAACAGTAATTATTACAAGGGCAATATCAAGTTTATATAATGCTTTAAAATTATCCCATAAACGATCAAAATATAAAATGAATGTATTGGCCGAACCATCTTCCGCAAAAATCTTAATCATTGAGAAGATTGTGACATAAGTAGGAATAAAACTAAATATTGCAAGAGCTAGTCCAATTATAACTAGGACTCCACTTAATGTTCCTTGTGTTTCTAGGACTTTACCATAATTTACGTTTACCCCATTTTGATAAACAATTATAGCTTCCTGATAACTATTGATTCTTGAACTTTCTATATCTATATCAGAGTCATAAATATTTCCAAAATTAGTATCTTTTATACTTTCATCACTTAACTTATGACTTATTATTAATTCATTATCAATAAAGCTAGCACCTGTAATATTTTTGATATTATCGGGATTATTAACTTGGATTTGATAATCATTAAGAATTAAAACAATCGCATTATCTAAAGACTTGATTTCTTTTATTTCACCGGTAATGACTTTTTCACCAATATTTGTTACCTTACCATCATGTTGCGTAACAACAAGTTCTTCGCCACTAATTTCCACATTATCTATGGCATGATTATCTTGAATATGGAAGAAAAAAACAAAAGGAATTCCAGCCACTATACAAATTATTAATAGTGATAATAGATTCCACATAATGAGTTTAAATCCCCATTCAAAGATAAAATATAATTTACTATTCGTATATTTCTCAATATCCATACTTTATATCGATTTTTCTTTCTATAATATATGATTATTATATCACATAAGTAGATAAAATTAAAGTATAAAAAAAGCTACAGGTAAAACCTGTAGCAGTTTTCTTTATTTACTTAAATCATCCGTAAACATCTAGGAAGTCTTCAGAGTATCCGGCAGATACAGCACCAAATGTTTCAGTAAAGTCTTTATTGTTGAACATTACATCGATAGATGGTTGACGTAAACGAGTACCAGCTGTAGAACCATAAATACCATGAGCAGGGTCGAAGAATGTACGTGATGAATCATAGTACATAATTGCTTCAATTGAAGCATCATTATCGATACGGCTCTTTAATGAATTATAGATAATTTCACGAGGGTTGAATGTTTCATCAGCTTCTTGAAGTTTATGAGTATTTAAGAACATAGTGTTCATTGCATAATATACGTCTTTAGTAGTAACACCAGCAGGGTAGTTACGACCAGCTACATATAAGTAAACTGATAAGCCTGATGTACCAACACGTGTATTTTCTTTTGCAACATCATCTGGATAAGGGAATGGAACATAACCGAATTGTGGTTCACCTTCCCACTTTAATCCATTATCTGGATGCCAACGACCAGTGTTACGAACGAACCATAAGTCACCAGTAATCATTAGAACGCCTTCATCGAAGAAGTCATTTCCTTCAGGAGTCTTAGCTTCACCCCAAGTGTTAGCTGTACTTACGCAACCATCTTGAGTTAATTTAGCCATTAATTCCATAGCGCCTTTTGATGCAGTAGACATAATGTTAGTTTCAGTTAACATAACGTCAGCGATCTTAACACCAGCAGCGTTAGTCATACCATAGTAATAATAATATGGATGTCCACCTAAAGCTTTCTTAGTGTCGCCTAATGCAGCTTGAGCTTCACGAACCCATTTTTCAAATCCAGTGTAATTCCATTTACCTTCATTGAATAATGTTGCAGGATCGTCAAGACCTAATTTCTTTAATAGACCAAAGTTATAATATAAACCTAAACTTACATTAACACCAGTAGTAGTTAAACCAGTAGATGCAACGTATAATTTATTATGATATGTACCAGCTTGTTTTAAAGCAGGGTCCATTTGTTTCTTACCCATTTCATTATAGAAAGCTGTAACATCAACTGCACTACTTGATTTTGCAAATTGATGAATCCAGTTAGAAGAAACGATACCTAAATCACATTCAGATTGATTTGTAGAAGCTTTATCCTTGATCCAGTTAATACGTGGAGTTCCCCAAGGAGCTTCTTCTGGATATGCTTTTACAACGATATCGCAGTTGAATTCACGTTCAACATCGTTCCAAGCTTGTTGCTTGAATAATTTATCAGCACCACTATATCCTTCTAGGAATGGGTCATTATCAGTTAATGCAGAAGCTGCATTCATAATAATGATTTGGTATCCACCCATATTAGGGATTTCTGGAGGAGTTGGTTCATTTTCAACTTTAATACGGAAGTTTTCACTTATCTTTGTATTAACTGTTGAAGTTACTTTAATTCTAGTTGTACCAGGAGCGATTGCTTTAACTAAACCATTTGCGTCAACAGTAGCAACTGTTTCATCACTTGATTTAAATGTAACATTTTGAACTGCAGCTAGAGGGAATACAGTCCAACTTAATTGTTGACTATAACCAGCATACATTTCATCTTCACCAACAACAGAGATCTTTTCAGGGTCAATCTTTTCTATAGTAACTTTAACAGTGAAAGTTCCAGTAAATTCAGGATTGATTTTTGATGTAACAGTAATAGTAGCAGTTCCTTCACTAACGGCTGTTACTTTACCATTTTCGTCTACAGTAGCAACTGCTTCATCACTTGATGTGTATGTTGCACTCTTATCTTCATCATCAGCACCAACTTCAATTTTAGCATTAACTGTTTGACCAACAATAATACCACGTTCTGCTTGAGAAGATGTCATACTTGAAGAAACTACCCATTTAGTAGGAGCTTTTGGAGTATAAATACGAATTTGAAGACTCTTAGTGATGTGGTTTCCATCAACACCTGGGTCATCAGTAACTACAGTAATTGTTACTTCACCTTCAGCAACTGCAGTAACAGTTCCACCTTCGCTAACTGTAGCGATTTCTTCATTAGATGAAGTCCAATGTAATTCTTGGTTAGAAGGTTGTCTTACACCACCAGATTCAGTTGGTTTACCAACAAATGATCTACCGATGTATTGAGTTCCACCAACTGGAACATCATATCCTTCAGGTTTAGTAAGAACTAAATCAAGAACAGGAATGATATCTGCACTACTTGTACATTGAACTTTCTTAGATGCAGAGATTTCAGCATTAACTTTTGATGTAGCAACAACTGTTACTTCACCAGTAGCCTTAACTGTTAAAAATCCTTCTTCATTAATAGATGCAATACTATCAACATTAACGCCTTCATCAGCTGTTAAAGACCATGTAACTTCATTACTTGCGTCACTTGGTTGAGGTACAGCACGATATTGAGCACCTTTTCCTTCAAGAGCTTCGTTAGCACCACTTACTGTTAAGCCAACTAATTCAGCTAATTCAACAGGTTTAACTGTTAAAGTTATAGTGAAAGAAATTTTTGCATCAGCTTTTGATGTAACTGTAATTTTAACAGTACCTTCAGCTTTTGCAGTAACTCTACCATTAGCGTCTACAGAAGCAATTTCATCATTTTCAGATTTCCATTCAACTGCTTTGTTTGTGACATTAGAAGGTTCGAACTTAGGAATTAAGTTAATGTTCTGACCTACTTCAACTTCAGCAGAAGCATCTAATGTGATTTTAGTAGGTAATACATCTTTACTGCCTTCTTCTTCACCACATCCGATGAATACTAATGCTAAAGCGAACAATAGCAAAAATGCTACAAATTTTTTCATTTTTTCCCTCCTTAAAAATTTTTTAAAAAATTAGAAAATTTGTGTAATACGAGATATTAAGAAAACACTTTCATATCTTTGTATATATTTTATCACGTTTAATAATTTTTTGCAACAAATTGCACAATCATTTTACAAAAAAATGATATTATAAATGATTCTTACACAACTTATTTTTTTAAAATAATAAACGTTATAATATATCTTTAATAAATAATTTTTTTATGAATAAGTATTTCTAAACTTAATTAATACCGCGTCTTCAATCGCTTCAAATTCTTGAGCTGGATCTTTTCCTTCAACAACAATATTTTTAATAGCAGTTGCTGATTCACCAGTCCACTCATATTGGAATGATTGTTCATATAGTGGATCGTAAATTGTACGAGATGCTGTGAAATAGATAGTTGCGATAACTGATTCAGGGTCATCGATACGTGATACAACAGAATTATATTTAAGTTCTTCAGGATTATACGAAGGATCTTGTTTTAATAATGCAGTTGTATTTATATACATTTCTTGAACAGCACGGAATACACTTCTCGCATCAACATTTACTGGATATGGACGACCAGCAATCATCATCATTAATGAATCACCAATATCATTAACACGAGTATTTGCTTTACCAACAGATGCAGGATATGGGAATGGTACATAACCATATGCTGTTTCAGGTCCCCATTTATCAGCAGGGAAACGATTTGATGCTCTTACAAACCAATATTCGCCACCTTGGAATAAAGCACGACCATCTTGGAATGATGAAACACTCTCATCAACACTAGTCATATTATCAGGATCCCATGCACCAGCTGCATAAATTTCACGTAAAGCACGAGCAGCTTCTAAAGAATAAGTATGTGTGAAATTAAGAGAAACAGTTGTCTTATCTGCAAGTTTAACACCAGCCGCATTAACCATACCATTCCAAATAATACTTGATGCACCAGACATTACATATTCTTTACCTTTATCAGTTTCACCCATTACACTTTGAGCTTTCTTACAATATTCCACAAAGTCTTCATAAGTCCACTTATCTTCATTGAATAATTTAGCAGGAGACTCTAAATTGTATTTCTTAATCATCATCATATTATAGAATAAGCCTTTATATGGATATACCTTTGTTTCAGGTAAACCAGGAGAAACAACATATAATTTGTTGTTAATCATACCAGCTTCTCTTAATGATGGTTCAATTTGTTTCTTACCAAATGCATTAAAGAAATCAGTTGTGTTAACTGCCGCATTTGATTTTACAAAATCAGATAGCCATGCTGCAGCCACAATACCGAAATCACATTGTGATAAATTGTTCATCGCATTTTCCTTAATCCATGTAACACGACTTGGTCCCCAAGGTGCTTCTTCTGGATAAGGTTTAACTGATATCTTACAATTAAATGAAGATTCAATTTCACGCCAGGCAGTTTGTTTATATGACTTATCAATTCCACTATATTTTTCTAAGAATGGGTCAATATCAGATAATGCGCTTTGGGCATTCATGATGATAATTTCATAACCACCTAGATTAGGGATTGGTTCTGGTTCAACTTCTTTTTCAATAACTACTTTAAAGGCTGTACTAGTTACTTTCTTAGTTCCCGCAACAGATGTTGCCTTAACACGAACTGTACCTTCTTTAATAGCAGTTAAAACACCATTTTCATCAATTGTGGCATAACCTTCAGGAGTAACACTCCAAGTTACTTCTTGACTAATACCAGCAGGTAATACTTCAGCTGAAAAACGGATACTATAACCAACATAGCATTCACTTTCACCACTTACTGTTACACTTGATGGTTCAACTTCATTTGGATTAAATGCTTTACTGATAACAACAGTACCACTTTGAGTTAATCCTGTTTCTTTATCTTGAGCAGTTACATTAACAGTACCATCTTTCAATGGTTTTAATAAACCAGTCTCATCAATAGTTGCAACAAGTGGATTATCAATTGTCCAAGTAATATCAACTTTGGCATATTTAGGAGTTGTTTCAACACCTAATTGGTCAACACCATTAGTATCAATATCATGTAAGTTTGTTATAACAAATGATTCAAGGTTAGGACGAGCATGAACTGTAATATTTAATTTTTGTTCTACATCACCAATTTTTGCAGTAATTTCGCAAGATCCTTCTTTAACACCATGAATAACGCCTTTTTGAACAGTCGCAATTTCTTCATCACTAGATGACCAAACAATACGAGCATTTTGGTTTTCAGGTTCAGTTGTAGCAGTTACTCTAAAATCAAAATCAGCATATACTTCTTCTTCTAATGTTAAATTAATTGCTGTAACAACAATCTCATCAGGAATTTCTACACCTGCTTCGACAACAGTTATGATGATTGTTCCTTTGATTTTTGCATCTTCTTGTGATGTAGCAGTAATAGTCGCATTACCAACATTTTTACCTGTTACTCTTCCTTTATCAGATACTTCCGCAATATTTTCATCATTTGATGACCAAGAAACTTTTTGCGATGCTTCTTTTGGAGAAACATTTGCTTTTAGATCAACATAATTTCCAACATTCACAGTTTTTGTTCCAGTAATAACGATTCCTGTAGGCTTAGTAGCTTCCTTTTCTTCACCACAACCAATTAACAAAAATAGTGATAAGAATAAAAGTAAAAAACACAAATATTTTTTCATTCTTTCTCCTCTCTTATTTTATAACTATATCTTCTTTTTAGCATATTTAAAACATTTCCAAGTTTCAAAACCAAGTTTTTGGTAATAAGTTACAAGTCCAGTCCAGTCAATCATTGCATCGCTATAACCATTTTTATAACTATCAGCAATCGCATAATACAAAAGCATTTTTGCAATACCATGATGACGATAGATTGGATCAACGCCTAGTGGACCAAATCCAACTAATTTTTGAAATCTTCCTTGCCAGTTGATATTATATGATGTTTCCTTAATAAGACCATTATTTACTCTTAAAAAACCAACAACTTTATCATCTACAAGGGCCAGTAAATATTCTTTTTTTATTTCGCCATTAGAAAAATATTCCATTCCCTCATCGTACCAACGACCAAAGAAAACACGTTTTAAAAAATCCAATAAGGCATCTTTATCCAAAATAGTTGCATATCTTAATAATACTTTTTTCTTTTTTCCATCTTCAATATATTCATTATTATTGTATGATGAATATTTAATTAAATCATCACTAGATAATTTCTTAATCAAATCATGAGTGTAATATCCCATTTCATAACCGTGATTTGCAAAAAATGTATCACTGGTATTATCAAAATCATTAGGAATACCCGGAAAGAAATTATGAATATCACTGCCAACCATTATTGTTGTAACACCTAATTTCTTCATTTTTTCTTCAGCACTTGTTAAAAGAATATTTCCGTATCCTTTTTTTCGTTCACTTCTTTTTACAAATAATAATGATATCCATCCTACATTTTGATATTTTGGAATATTCGGATTATCTTTAAAAACTTTTGAAATTATATAACCAATTATTTTTTCATTATCTTTTATAACGAATGAAGCATCACTTGAAAAATATCGGCATAATATAGTTTTTTCTTCAAACATTGATTTGGAAATTGGAAAAATAAAACCAACTTCTTCATTCCAAATGTTTAAACATTCATCTAAATATTTCTTTTCAAATTTTTCGATTTGCATAAATTATTTAATTAATGATGCAGCATCCTCATCAACGATTACAATTGCGTTTGGATGACGATTTAAAATAGTTGCTGGACATTCAGGATTAACTTCACCACTAGCTAAACGACGAATTGCTTCGGCTTTGTTCTTTCCACTTGCGACTAAAAGTAAGCATTTAGCTTGCATAATGTTCGCAATACCCATAGTCATTGCGTGAGTTGGAACTTCATCTAAACTATTGAAGAATCTTTGATTATCACGACGAGTTTTATCAGTTAATTTTACAACCCAAGTTTCTTGATCAAAAGGAGTGTTTGGTTCATTAAAACCAATGTGTCCATTAGCACCAATTCCTAAAAGTTGTAAATCAATTGTGGCTTTATGTAATAATTCATTATATTCATTACATAGTGCTTGTAAATCACTTCCTTCAGAACAAGGAATATGAACATTTTCTTCTAAAATATCAACATGACTAAATAAATTACGATGCATAAATGAATAATAACTTTCTGGATGACTACGAGGAAGTTCACAATATTCATCTAAATTATAAGTTTTTACATTCTTAAATGAAATCTCACCATTTTCATAATATTTAATTAAATTTTGATATAAGCCAATAGGACTACTACCAGTCGCAAGACCAAGTGTTGCATCTGGTTTTTTAACCAACAAATCTTTAATAATAAGACTTGCCTCTTTACTCATTTCTTCATAATCTTTTACAACGATTAGTTTCATAATAATCCATCTCCTTTATATATCTAAACTAATTGGTAAATAACCATTAAAATCATGCTCCAACAAACATTCACATAAACTATTAATCGCAAGCGCAGTCGCTTCGTAAATACAAATATAACCACATAATCCCTTTAAATAAAGGGCATCATATGGAGAACGCATCGCTACAACAGTTGTCTTTTCTTTAGGAAGACTATTAAATACTTGAACTTGATAATCATCTTGACTAACATTAATAGTTGCCATAATAATATTATGATAAATTTTTAAATTCTTTAAATATTCATTATCTAAATTATTATTGTCGCTATCAATTATTACTTCATCAACATCTATTCCTTTTTTCTTTAAAACACTACCAAGTGATACATAAAAATCACTCTCATTATCTACTAAACTCATTAATTTTATTCTAGGAAAAATAATTAATGTTTTTTTGCTTAAATCAAGGCAATTATCTTTAACTAAAGTGATACTCTTTTTTGATAAATTTTCGCCATATTGAATTATATCACTACTAGGATATTCATATTTATCAAATATGTAATTAACATATTCTTCTTTATATTTTAATATTTTATTAACGGCATCATTAATTCTTTCAATTGATATTTCATTATTTTTAACAGCATCAAGTAAAGCATTATATATTTCTTCTTGCTCATCAAGTGCTGCTTTACCACAGAATATCATCAAATCAATACCACTATTTATTGATAATTTTACAATTTCTTTTTTTGAATAATTATTATAAATTGCGGCCATTGTTAGACTATCAGTTACTGTTAAGCCATTAAAGCCTAATTCATTTTTTAAAAGATCAGTCACAATATTTTTTGATAACGTTGATGGATATTTATCATCATATGCTGGGTACATGATATGAGCAACCATTATACCTGGTGCACCATCATTTATGTTGTCTTTAAATGGTTTTAATTCGGTCATATTTAGCTCTTCTTTTGATTTATTTACAACCGGTAAACCAATATGACTATCGACGTTTGTATCACCATGGCCAGGAAAATGCTTCAAAAATGGCATAATTTTTGCTTTTTTGAAACCATCTACGGCATATTTAGCGTAGCGACTTACAACGATCGGTTTATCGCTATAAGAACGAGAATTAATAACTGGATTCATGGGATTATTATTAACATCAGCAACTGGCGCAAATACCATATTATAATTCATATTGCGAAGATTTTTGCCAACTTCATAATACAATTTTTCTACATTTTCTTTTGTGGCAGATACTGCCATTGCGCCAGGAAATGGTGTTACTCCCTTAATTATTCTTTGAACAACTCCTCCTTCTTCATCAACACCAATAAATGGAGGAATTTTAGAATAATTTAATATATTTTTATTTAGTTCGGTTACTTGTTCTGGATTTTCAATGTTTCTTGCAAAATGGATAATTCCCCCAACATGAAATTTATTGAGTTGGATTTTTAATTGTTCATTAAATGTTGTGCCATGAAAAGCAAACATTAATAATTGTCCAACTTTTTCTTCCAAAGTTAAATCTTCTAATTTAACCATAAACAATATAACCTCTTATTTTCAAAATCAAGAGGTGCTACTATTATAGTAGCACCTGTTTTTTTAACCAGTAATACCAGTTCTTTCAATACTTTCAACGAATAGACGTTGAACAAAGAAGTAACCGATAAGTAAAGGTGCCATGATCATTAATGCGGCTGTATTAGCAATTAATGATACAAATTGTGGGTCTGTTACAACACCAGATGTTAAGAATGATTCTAACACTGGATTACCTGCAGCACTCCATGTACCGATGATTGTACGTAAACCTTCAGTACCTGTACTTAATTGAACAGCAAGTAGTGACATGTTACCCGAAGTATAACCTAATAATTGACCAAAGTAGCAGTCATTCCATTGCCATACAAAGGCAAATAGACCAACTGTAACGATTGCGCCACGAGCATTTGGCAACATTACGCTCCAGAATGTTCTAAATACACCAGCACCATCTACTTCTGCTGATTCTTCAAGTTCTTTTGGAATACCACGGAAGAATTGTCTAAATAAGTAAATGAATATCGCTGATCTAATACCTTGACCAAAAGCAGCCAAAATATACATAGAGAAGATATTACCAATTAAATTGATTCCTAAAAATGGATGTTCAAGTAGGAACCAAGCACGTGAACGGTCAAGTGCTTCATTAGGTACGATTAAAGTACAAAGAACAATGAAGAATAAAACATTACTGCCTTTGAATTTTAATCTTGCGAATGCATAACCAGCTATCGCTGTAGCCACAATTTGAATAATCATTGTGACAGTTGATAAAATAGTTGTATTAATCAATGATTGTGTATAATAAAGCATTTGTGCTGCAACTTTAAAGTTGATAAAACTAAAAGTAGCAGGAATAAATACAACTTGAGAATTTGCTATATCAGTTGGGTGACGTAAAGCTGATGATAGCTTTTCAAAGATTGGAAGTAAGATAACGAAACATAAACCAATGAGGATGAATGCTCTTAAAATAATACCAGCAATGATAAAGAATCGTTTAGTTCTTACTTTACGCTTTGTTGCACTTGAAAGAGTTGGTTGTAATTGACTAGTCATCATAATAGAATACCAACTTTCTTAAGGCTAATAGAACGATTGCTAGAGTAGCAAGCGATACCAAAACAAATAATACTGACATCGCTGAATAAATACCATCTCTAGTTAAGGCTCCAAGACCTACTACTGTCGACATGTCACCACCTGTCGAATATGGATTCATTAATTTTAATAAATCTGATCTTAAGAAGGAGTCTACAACCGTATATACTCCGGCCGTCAGCATTAAAGGAGAAACCATTGGGAAAGTAATCTTCCAGAATATTTCATATTGAGTAGCACCTTCAATTTTAGCGGCTTCATATAATTGTTTAGATACCGATTGAATACCTGATAAGAATATCAAGATCTGAACACCAGAATAAGATATGACATCAAAGATATTCTTTGCAGCATTTGTTAAGAAATTAACTGCCGTGACAGGCACATTCGCTGCGAGCAAGAAATCATTAAAATTAAACATTGTCGTGAAGACATCTTGTCCGGCCTTCTCCATCGCATCTGTTAATGTAGCACCAATTGATGTTGCGGCATTTACTGCTTGCGAGTTGAAAATAACTGGCATGAAGAATATAGCACGAACAAAGGCACGTCCTTTGAATTTTGAATTTAATACAACCGCAATGATTAAACTAAAAATCAAAATCATTAAGGTATTAACTAGAGTTGATTTAAATACGCTCCATAATGTTTCTTTAAATGTTGAGTGAACAGACCAAACGAAACGATAATTATCGAAACCAATCCATTCAGTAACTGCACCATATACATTTGATGTATATTGGTTAGGTGTTGTACGATAAATATTGGAAAAACTAAATACAATAGTTGTAATAAATGGGAATAAAAAGAAATATATAAAACCAATAACAAGTGGAATAATGAAAACAATACCCCAAATAGCTTGACGACGACGATAAGTTAAGTGTGTATTAAAATACTTCTTAACTGAACCAAAAGTCTTGTCAAGTTTTGCATGCATATTTGATTCACGATATTTAATTTTTCTTTGTTCATTTTTATCACGAATTTTAATGATTAATTTTTCAATACCATTGCGACATTTAATAAATATCTTTTTGAAAAATCTACCAATAGGATAGAAGCATATTTGAATAAATTTATCAACTAAACTTCCAAGGAAGATAAATACAAAAGAAATACCAAACCAAATTTTCTTTAAAAGCCATCCACATCCACGGAAGAAGTAAGCAAAACCAAGGAAGAATTTATCTAATATTGTTAAAAGTACATTAAGTATTTTCTTAAACATTATTAATTACCTCCTTCCACGATTGCAAACCAATTTGCTCTAACAGTCATACCTGTCTTTTCATCAACATAATTGTTGTTATCATAGTTAATTATAATTCTCTTTATAACTTCGGCACGATTACCATTTTGACGTGAATATTCAACCTCAACAACATTATCGACACCACTTACATATTGATGACTAGATAAGAATCCATTATAAATACCAGTTGAATTTAATACTTCATTCATATAAATAATGTTTTCTTTCCAGTTTGGATAATAAGAATTATAATAATCAGTATAGCTTGTTTCAAGCAATGCATTTGTATCTTCCGCTGTCAATACAAAGGCAAGATTAGAACCAGTTTCAATGGCCTTTAAGATATTCCAATTAACACTATAATCACGATTATAGTTAACAGGATCTAATGAATAATCAACAATACCACTTAATACTAATTGGTATAGAGGTATTGAATAGTTAACTGAACCATATAACGATGTTTGAACTGGTGCACATGTAATAACATCCGCATAACCAAATGCATAATCATATGGGTTCTTTAACATAATCTTACTACCAGTTGGATCCGCAAATGATGGATAATAATCATTTTCAACGCCTTTAATTAATGCTAAAGCATTACGTTGATAAATTGTTGCTCCACCAGCATATACAGTATGATCTTTTGAATAATCAGAAATATTTCTATTACCTAAGTCGATTAAGTAAATACCAGAAACATCTAATTTACGGTAGTTCTTAATAAATCTTTTAGCAAGAGATTCATAGAATATAGGTGAAATGAATGAACCTCTTCCAGCTTTCGTGTCCGCAAGACCAGTAGATAATACATACTTAAGTGATGTTGAATATGATCCAGCAATAGTCTTTGAATTATATTTCAAACTTGCAAATGAGAAATCATATCCTTGACCTACAGTGAAATGGAATTCTGGGTAGAATCCAAATCCTTGTTCCATTAAATATTTAGAGAATTCAAGCATCTTCTTCTTTCCACCAACTTCAGATGAAACGGATACTGAATCAGTAATCTTTTGATTAATTTCATCTTCAGTCCATGAACGATACATAACATTCATGTTTTCAACGCCATCATTCTTTAATTCATCAATGATTTCTTTAGCTTGGTCAAATGTTGTCATACTATATTCACCATCATAAACAATACCCATCTTAAATGTCTTCTTTGTGTAAGCACCTAAGAAGGTAATTGTTGGTGTACCAACACTTGTATCATCAGATTTTAATGTTAATTCTGGATAAGTTTCAAGTAAGAAGTTACGATAAGTCTTCGCAACATCAACATAAGTCTTATAACCAGTTGAAATACGATAAGAATATACGATATCACCTTGATATAAATCAGTACTAATCTTTGTATATTCATTATTAGATGTAACTTTTACTTTTTCACTTTCTCTAAAATATGTAGTGAAGTAGGCATAATTGTATTTGTTCAAACCACCTTTATCAACGTCACGTAAATAGTCGGCACTGATTGAAGTTTGAGCTGCACCTTTTTTCACTATCGCAACAACTGTTTTACCAGCTGATGTCGCATTTGGACTTTCAATGAATCCATACATTGGAAGCATCATATTTTCAGCTCTAAAACCACGAGTTGAGTTATTAGAGGAAATAGTATTACCATAAATTCTCTTTTCTGGATAAATGAATGTATATTGTTGGCTCTTAGCACTATTGAATTCAATAATACATCCACTACCATCAGGAAGAACTATTTGTCCAGTTGACTTAGGATCACCATTGATTGTCATATATTTACATACTTGAATACGAGAAATCATATTGTCATGCTTTAAATAATTAGGAACTTCTGGATCTTTATTATCAGCTCCTTTTCCTTCATTGATTGAATTATGAAGAACTGTAACATCCATTCCATCATTTGTTAAAGCAAAACGTAAACAAATATCAAACGCTACACTTGAAGAAACAGCTTTAATACCATATTCTTCGTTTTGTTTAATTGCATCTTCAGTAAGAAAGCCCATTTGTTTAGGTCTTTGATTACCATATTCATCAGTATAATAAATGTATCCACCATTACTATCACGTAAATGGTATCCACCATATTGATATTTTTCATCAGTAGTTATTTTGCCATCTTGATTCCAGTCATAATAAACTGTTTTTTTCTTAAATGCATCTTTAGCACTACCACTTGTGATATAAATATTATCACCATATACATAATCAAATACCGCTGTTCCATCATCCTCAGAACCACTAACTAAAGTTTTTTCAAATGAACCAACATATAAACATTTATAAATACTTTGTTTAACAGCTGGAGCACTTGTCTTCATCTTTAATACTCTTTGACTCGCTTCTTCATTGATAATGTTCCAAGAGCTTGTTTGAATCATTCCATTTTCATCAATATCTTGAGGTTCATAAGCATTATTACCAATGATTTGTTGCAAAATGTGACTTGCAAGATATGGATTAGTGCGTACTGGAGAAGGTACATTGCCACTTTCATCAGCTTGTGTATTGTAATCAACACCAAGCTTAGCTTTTAAATTACCATTTGCATCAAGAGTATTAGTTAAATACCAATAACCCTTGCTTGCTTCCATAATAGCACTTTCAGCTTCAGCAGTAATATCAGCTGAAGTTTCAAAAGATAAACCTTCAACAGGTGTATTACCTTTATTTAAACGATATGTAATCTTTGCTAAATCATGTTTAACTAAATATAATGCCGCTTCATTACTGAAACAATAACCAATGTTCTTAAAGCGAAGTTCAACGCCTTCTTCAGTAGTTAATGTATCAGGATTTTCCGCATCATATATTTGAGCGAGTTCTGTGATTTCACTATCGGGTTGAGCATAGAAAATTGTATTTCCAACAAATAATTCATTGAATGTATCACGATTAAATTGTTCAGGAATAATAACTGGCGCAAAATCACCGATTGAATAATAAATATCAACAGAATTATCGCCATTATAACGAACTTTATAATAACGATTGTAAGTACCAGTAGTAATATTTGAATATTGTACACTCTTACCATATGATGTAATTGAAGTAGGATTACCATGTTCATTTACATAGTCAAGAATGATATTACTTTTAGCTTCTATTTCTCCATCAGGTTGCGCTGAACGATATAATAAATCAGCGTTTGCAGTTGGATTTTCACTTGACCATCCGGCACCTTTACGGTAAATAGATATAATTGTGTTATCTTCATTAAACATCATAACATATGATGAATTATGACCAACTAAAACATTTTTATTTAATGCTTGTTCTTCTTCTTTAGTTAGGATTGAAAAATCTCTAAATCCTTCTGAATCAAATTCTTCATTGTCATATGCTAAAGTGTTTTTCTTTAGTCCCCCTAGGAAGAAAACACCTAATAATACTACAAGTACAATAACTAGAATTGAAGGAATAATATATTTTAATCTTAAATAAGTGTATTTAGCCATATATTACCCTCCACCTATAAGTACCTTAGAGATATCTCTTGGTAGATAGTATATACAAATCCGTACATCTTTTGGAATAAGTCGAAAGCAAGAATACCAACGAAACAAATTACCAACGCTGCTAAAGCAGTACCAAGTAAGGAAAGAATGCACTTTATTACACCATATTCATGAATACCAATAAGACCAAAGAAAGCCATATAGCATGTTAAGAAAATACCTAATCCTTGAACAAGATTATATATTGCGGCTTCATTTTTTGATACAACATTTGAAATGAATAAACCAAAGAACTTAGCCCAAATCATTGGCATTAAGCAGTAACAAATCATCATGAATATTTCTAACATTTTACCTTTACCATCAAATAATGTTGTAATACTCCAGTTAGATACTGTTAATACAACGATAGCACCAATTACGATCATAATTTCTCTAACTGTATTAAGTGATGTTACATCTTTTTGCGAAATAACATAACCAGTAAATTCGTAACTAGCGATATTAAGTAAGATAAAGGCAATCATGAAGAATAATGCGACCCAAAGTTTTCCTTTTTTATCTCTCTTAAATTCATCAAATCCTTTTACAGGGTGTGCAAGAATATACAAAGGATAAGAAATACATTCTTGTTTAAATATCTTTAAGCCTTTGAGGATGACTTTAAGAACATCTTTAAAGGTTGTCTTTTTAGTTGTTTCTTGTTCTACTGTCATAGTAGTTCACCATCCTCATATGGTTTTTTACTCTTTCTCTTCTTAACGATCTTTAAGACAATACCTAAAGCAACTAAGACTAAAAGAATAGTTAAAGCAGCTGGGAAATATTTCTTGATGATATCGTCACGATATTTCTTATAAGCACGTGAATAATAATTTACATCAGCGCCTTTCTTGAATTGTAACATTGCTTCTTGATAACGACCTTCAGCGTATAATTTCTTTCCAACACCAACATAAGCAAGTTCATATGCTGGATTAGAATTAATTACATTTTGCCATTGGTCAGCGGCACTTTCTGCATCACCATAATATTCATATTCTACAGCTTTATTAATCTTTCTTGCAAAATCTGTTGGTTCATAGCGCATTAAACATTTATTAATACCATCAAGAACTAATAAATATTCGCCTTGATAAGCAATCGCTACACATTTACCAATGTCAGTTACTTGGTTTCCACTTCCACCAGAAATGTATAATAAATTACCTTCACTATCATATGTAAACAAACGATTTTGTTTAGAATCCGCAACTGTATAAACACCATAATTATTAATATCAATCGCAATAAAGTTACTTGTTCCGGCATTAGCACCTGTCTTAATTGTAATTAAGTCACCAATTGGTGCTGAATAACCATTACGTTTTAGTACGTCTGTATTAGCTTGATTAATTTTCTTAATCATTGCACTAGTATTGTATGTACCATTAGCGTTCTTAACAGCACCAGATACTGTATATAAGAAGCCTTTTTCATCAATAGTAATATTATTAAAGATTGTATTTAAAATTTGGTTTTCTTGTTTTAATTGTTCTTCAGTTTTGAAATTACGTTTAATAGCATCCCAAACTGATAATGTTGTATAGTTAACACCAACCATACGCATAAAGTCACCATTATAACTCATAAGAAGAATACCTTCATATACACCTTCAGAAATGATATACATTCTTCCAGTTACATCAGTTACCATCTTACTTGGTTGGAATTTATCAGAAAAATCAAGACCAACTGGTGCTGATACAACTTGCATTACTTCATATTTGTCATAATGAACATTCTTTGGATTATTTTCTTCATCAAGATAATCATAATCAAAGTCATTAGCACTAATTAATACAACCTGTTTATTAACGCTATCGCATAAATATACAACATCTTGATAAACTGTTTCTCCCGTATCGTCTAAAACATTGATTCCATTTAATTTGAATGGACGTTTAGCACGCCAAATACCGGCAAGACCTCCACACTTAATAGTAGGAAGAGTTCCATTATTTGTATATTCGTCAATAACACTTTGTGTCCAAAGTCTTGTAGTAGTTTTTGCAACATTACCAGCAGTATTCATTGAAACTAATTCATTTGAATAATTGCCATCACTATTAACGAATTTACTTGGATCTACTTTGAATGATTTGATAGTGCCACGGTAACGAATATCGCTATCAAAGATAAATAAATAATTTGAACTTGAATCGACGATATAAAGAATTTGTTCATGAGTATCAGGATCTTCATATAAGCACATATCTGATGGGCTATTAAATACTGATACATCACCATTATTATCAACTTTTAAGTCTTTCCAAGAATCACTTAAAACACTATAAATACCTTCTGATGTGATTGTAAAACCAGCTGAACATTCAATTAATTTTCCATCACTAGAATACATATAATCTGCATTTACTTTAACCATTAAAGATGTTGTTAAAGTAACTAAAGATACAACAACAATTAGGATACGATATATTTTTTTCATAATCTTACTCATAATATATCTACCTCTCTACTTCATACCTGAATGAGCCATTGTTTCCATAACGTTTGATTGCGAGAAAATAAATACCGCAATTGGCACAATGATCATTACTAATGATACAGCATTAAGTGTTCCGGTTCTCGCAACACCTGCTGATGCTATTTGGGTAATTGCATAACTTAACATCTTTAAGTCTTCACGATAGATTGTAGTTGATCCATAAGTATTCCATAAGCTTTGGAAGTTAAGGATAACAAGAGTAATCCATGCTGGTTTAACAAGTGGCATAACAATTGACCAGTAAATTCTAAATTCACCAGCACCATCTAATTTAGCACTTTCGATAAAGTCCATTGGGATTTGGTCCATGAATTGTTTCATTAAGAATAATCCCATAGTTCCACCAATAACTGGAAGAACGATTGACCAGTGTGTATCAATTAAACCTAAGAATGTTAAAATGATATAGTTTGGTGTAGCAGTTACACTTGATGGGAACATTAATGCATAAACGATTAATGAGAAGATAACTTTTCCACCAGGAACTTTATATCTTGATAATACATATGCACACATTGATGCCACAACTACGTGACCAAATGTACCTAGGATTGTGACATAAATTGTGTTGAATAAATATCTTGAGAATGGAACAAGAGATGTTCCAAGAACAACGCTTAAGTCCGCAAAGTTATTAAGCGTCGGATTACGTACGAAGATTGTAGGTGGGAATCTGAAGATTTCATCTAATGGCTTAAATGCGTTATTAACAATCATGATAAGCGGTAAAATACTTAAGATTCCGGCGATTGCTAGAAACAAGAATAAAGCAATGTCACCTGCTTTAGAACGGTTAATTCTTTTCTTCTTTTTTGATCTACGTAATACTTTAGAACTAGAAATTTCAGCGAAAGGTCGAGAGTCGATATGTTTAGCTAGTTTGACGTTCTTGGCTTCTAATCGCTCACGTTCTATTTCGTCAGCCGTTTTTGAAGTTTTAATTTTGTCTTTACGAGCCATCATTAAGAACCTACCTTTCTGATTAATTTTCTAATTAGACTATTTAAACCAATTGCACTTAAGAATAGTAAAGTCGCAATAGCGGAAGCATAACCTAATTCATAACGAGTACTAGTATAGTCGGTTAAGTGATTAACGATTGTATGACCAGCATATTGAACGCTTGGGAAACCACAAAGTGCAGTAGTGATTGCACCAACACCTAAAGTGTTAGAAATCTGAATTACGGCACTAAACAATAATTGTTCTTTAATACAAGGTAGAGTGATATACCAAAGTTCTTGCCAACGATTACGAATACCATCGATAGCACCAGCTTCATAATATTCTCTATTAACGCCTTTTAGACCGGCAATTAATGTTAAGAAGTTAACACCTAAACTACACCAAAGTTGAACAACAATTACAATTGGTAAAATATATTTTGTATCTTTAAGCCATGTAATTGGTTCACGAATTATATTCATATTCATTAGGAGGGAGTTTGCCCATCCATAGTAGTCAGAACTGAAGATTAAGGCCCAAATTGATACGGCACCAGTTAAAGCCGGAGCATAGAATACAAATGTTACAACGGCTCTTAAGAATCTTGGAAGTTCATTAATCAACCACGCAAATACGAATGATAACAAATATCCACCAGGGCCAACAATAACTGCGATAATTAAAGTATTTTTAATCGCAATTAAGAATATTGAGTCCTCTAAGAATAAATCTAAATAGTTTTGGAATCCTCTAAAATGAGGAAATTCTAACATGTTGAAATCAGTAAAACTTAGTAAGAAACTCATTACAACTGGAAGAATTGTGAACGTAAAGAATAATAATAAATATGGGAACATCATTAAATATAATTTACGATTCAAATAAAATTTTCTTCTTCCTGGTTTTTTCTTACTCCAAGCATCCATCTTTTGACTCTTATCAGCGTACCAACGACGTAATTTAGTCCATACGTTATCTTTTTCTTCTGGTTTAATACGACCGGAAGTTGGAGCTAACGCATCATATGGATTAGAAACATTAGAATTATCAAGATTTAATTTTTCTTCTTCCATTAATTAGGGCTCCTTTCTACTTACTTGCCGTTGGTAAACCAAACTCTGTACGCTTACGAGTGATTTCACCATTAATTAATTCTACATATTCTTCAAGAGTTTCTCTTGGGTTAGAGTCATTATTAATAACTTCACGAATTGAATTTTCTAGGTTACGACCAATGTAGTAACCACCAGGTACTTCAGGAACACCAAATGCTTCTTCAAATGCTGGAATTAATTTAGATAATTCTTTATTACTCCAAGCTATTTGTTGCATAGCATAGATGTTAGCTGTATTATGACGAGCACCACTACCTAAAATTGATTCAATTTCAGTAGCGAATGATTTTTGTGTAACAGTATCAGTCCAGAACTTTAAGAATGCCCAAGACATTTCAGGGTCTTTTGCTTTCTTCATAATTACTGATGCAGTAGTTCCTAATGCTCCACGATGGTCAATATAAGGTGTACCATCTTCGGCAATTCTTGGTGTACCAGGGATTTGTGCAAAGTCCCATTTACCAGCGATATCTGGCGCAAATACTGATAAAGTATTATACAAAGTGAATGATGCAATACCAATTGGCATTTCACCACTACGGAAACGGTTCGAGAAGCTTGCAGCTTTTTCGAAACTGTAATCACTGAAATAACTACACCATTGTTCAAATGCTTTCTTAGCAACTTCTGTTGAGAAGTCACATGCAGTATAATCATCAGTATAGAACTGTCCGCCCATTTGATATAGAAGTGTTGCATAAATTTGTGATCCAGCACCTTCTAGTGGCAAATAGAAACTTAAGTTAGATACTTGAAGTTCAGTAACAAGGTTAATAACATCATCCCATGTTTGAGGAATTTCCCAACCATTATCCGCAAAGATATCTGTACGATAGAACATTACAAGATATGATACCGTATTAGGCATACCATAACAGCCACGATGACCAGTCTTATCAGTTAGATAATATGGAACCATTTCAGCAGCAGTGTAACGTGCTTGCCATGTTTCTTCAAAATCAGGGAATGAACTAATATCATAAATCGCATTACGTAATGCATAATTTACTGGTAAACCACCATCAACGTTAATTGCAACATCAGGTCCTGTACCCGCAAGAGTTGCTGGTAATAATACACCAGCCGCAAGTACTTTCAAAATGACATTACATTCAACGTTCTTATAATTTGTTGTATCATAAATGAAGTTTTGGTCAATTAAACTCTTAATAACATTAGCTTGTTCACGACCAGAATCAGCACTAGTTAAGAACCAAACTTCAATTTCACGATCAAATCCTTTAGGATCAGTTACACCAATTGATTCATAATCGAACCAGAATGATTGAACAAATCCTCTTGTCTTAAACCATAAGCTTTGGAAGAAATTATCACAAGCTCTTGGTAAGTCACTTGTCTTATCATCAGTATAAACAAATAATGATTCAATTGTTAGAGATTGTTTTTGGATATCAAGAATCCAAGTACCAAGTGAAGAAAGATTAGATTTGAATGTTGATAAGTCTTTCGTAACATTACGAGGTTTAGTCGCAAATCCACCAACATCTTCTAATACACCATCACCATTAGCATCAACTTTACCACCAATTTGTAATACTAATTTATCAAGTACGTTATTTAAACTACTCTTTTCACCTGTAAGTTCAGTGATATATTTTGATACATCATTTAATTGAATTGCACAATCACTAAAGATCTTTTGCATATCGACATCAAGACGACATCTACTAGATCCATATGGATATAAGTTGTAATCAGCGTAATCATCAGGGTTTGCTGTTGTAATAGCGATAATCTTTAAATATAAAGCATTTAATTTATCTACAACATCTTGAACTGATGAAATTGCTTCACCATATTCACCAAGCGTTGCTTGTAATGAAATAGTATGTGCTCCAGCAGTCAAATAAATGAAATATGGATTTCCATCATTATCACCGATAGTTGTGATACTATAATTTGAATCATAATAGAAACGACAATTAGCGGCTTCATTGAATGGTTGAACACCATCTACTAAAAATCTTCTTGTTGCGAATAATCCACGAGCTAAATCTTGTTTTGTACGGAACGCAATTTTGTATAAGCCATCAGTTGGTACTTCAATTTTCCATGACATATAATCACCAGGAGTCGACCATTTAGATCCACCAACTGCATTATATTTAGTCTTAACTGGATGACTTGGATTATTTGTAGCACTTGTTCTATCAGAAATAGGATATAAAGTAGGAGATGAAGAAACACGAATACGTGGGTCTTCTACTTCTAATTTTTCTAAAACATTGGTTGCACTATTTTCATTAACATTCTTTTCTTGCTTGATTTTTGCAATGTAATCAGCATATACTAGCATTTCATAATCAACTGGTGAACAAATTTCTAACTTAGTGATAACTAAATTGTCACGAATGCTTTCAAAGGCAATCGTATTATTTCCTTCTTTTAGATAAATATAATATGGTTGATATACATAACCAGTTGGATCTTGAACATAAGTTTCACGATATTCAAATACTTCTTTTTGACTTGGTTTAATATCATTATCATTAATATCTTGACGGAATAATAATCCTTTATCTAAAGTTTCTTGTGATACATCATCAGTATATAAACGGTAGAATGATAAACTAGCAAGTTCTGAGAATAATGTTTGACCATTAATAATTAATGATCTTTGTGGATTAGATCCTTTTCCTTCAGGAATGAAATAATTAATTTTTATAAAATATAAACCTGTTTTTGCAACGTTCACATTATATGTTAAAGTGCCATCTTCACTCATATAATAACCAGTGTCACCTTGAAGGTAAGAGCCATATTTTGCTTTAGCTAAACCATTAACATCGCCATCAGGCCAGTTCTTAATAGCTTCATCAGAGCCAGTCACAACACCATCATTACCATTAATTGCGATATTAATGCCTTCAGTTGCCCCAACTAAAGCCGCAAAACGATGTAAATAATTATTGGAAACATTTGAGCCATCATATAAATCAATTGCATCCATCTCACCTTTTGGAATGCCTAATTCATCAAGACTCTTAATGTATGTTAAATAATTACCAATTGAAATTTTAGGACCTAAGTTAACTGATTTAGGATTGCCATTAACGATTACATCATTTACAACAACATCACTTTCAATAATGCTTTGTGATGTAATTTGTTTTTTATTGGTATAACTCTTAATAATGCTATAACCAAGAACAACAACTAATAAGCCAAGTAAAGTAAATAAAGCAATCTTCTTTGTAATCTTAGCGTTTATTTTTCCTTTTTTCATATTTTTTCTCCCGTTTTAAGATAATCTAAAACAACTTTGACAAATTCATAGAAATATTCAAGATATGATAAACTTGATTTAAGTCCACCTTTCTTATTTCTTCTAAGCCATAATTTCTTTTGATTATCAAGATATTCTTCTTTGTCTTTAAGAAGATTTTCTAATAATTTAATTTTTTCATCATTTGGTAAATCACTAGTAAAACAAATATTAACAGTAGTAATTAAATGAATAGTTTTAATTGTTTGTTTAATTTCTTCAATTGTTAAATCTGTTTCATCATTATTTACATCAATATATTTAATTTCTTCTAATTTTGTTTTAAAGAAATTCTCCATAATTTCATATTTATGATATGGTAATAAATATGAACTTGTCTTATTCTTGAAAAATTCAATTGGGTTTTCTACTTTTTCGCCTGTTGCACAACATCCCCACATAAATGTGTAGAATGTA
>DBWT01000069.1:0-191 GCA_002309035.1 Caryophanales bacterium UBA1231
TTAACTTCTACACCATCTTCTGGGAATTTATCAGCTATAACTGTATCACATGGAAGAACGATCTTACCATTAGCTTTAGCAAGTAAGCCTTTTGCAAATTCTACGAAATCATCTTCACATTTAGAAGTTCCAACTTCCCAACCTTGTGCTTTGTAGAATGTATAAGCCATAGCACCACAAATTAAAATCTT
>DBWT01000069.1:382-1759 GCA_002309035.1 Caryophanales bacterium UBA1231
AATACATCACCTAAAGATGCCCAGTAAGCACCAAGTTCAGGATTGTTTCCACTTTCCTTTTTGCCTTCTACATCTTCAAATCTTGTATTTTCAAACATAACAACTTCTTTTTCTTTCATGTTGTTGATTGCATCTTCTAATTCTTTACCACGAGTAGCAGCAACGAATTTAACTTTTTGACCTAATAATTCTTCTAATCTCTTTGCAACAGGAGCTAAAGAATTGTTTGCTTTATCTTCTTCTGTTTTAACACGTCCTAAGTGAGAGAATAATATAACTTTCGCATTATTGTCAATTGCATACTTAATTGTAGGTAATGCTTGAACAATACGGTTATCGTTAGTAATTACACCATTCTTCATAGGAACGTTGAAATCAACACGGATTAAAACCTTCTTTCCCTCTAACTTAACATCTTTAATAGTCTTTTTCATATAATATAGCCTCCTTTAGACTTTTTTATTTACTATAATATTATACCACAAATATTTTTAAAATGTGCTTATATGTATACATTTTCACTAAAATATAAATAAGCATAAAAATAGAGTTGGCAATCCAACTCTATTTTATTTATTATCTTACGATTCTTAAATCAGTGTTTGGATCGAAGAAATGACACTTATTCATATCGAATGTTAATTCGATTTCATCACGCATATGAACATCAACACGTGCATTAACTTTAGCAACAAGTGGTTGACCACTCATAGTTACATAAATTAAAGTTTCAGAACCTAATAACTCAGATACATCAACAGTTAATTTAACCTTAGCTTCTGGATATGTATTAGAAACAACATTTTCATCATGTACATCTTCTGGTCTGATACCTAAGATGATATCTTTTTCAACATAATGTTGTTCTTCAAGCATCTTAAATTTATTTGCTGGAATCTTAATCTTATGTTCACCAACTTTATGATCTCCACAAATGAAGTATCCATCTTCAGTAATCTTTCCTTCAATAAAGTTCATTGGAGGTGTACCAATGAATCCACCAACGAATTTGTTGTTAGGGTAATCATAGATATCTTTTGGAGTACCGATTTGTTGAATTAAACCGTCTTTCATAACTACGATTCTAGATGCCATTGTCATGGCTTCAGTTTGGTCATGGGTAACGTAAATAGTAGTAATACCTAATCTTTCAGTGATCTTAATGATTTCTGTTCTCATTTGTACACGTAGTTTAGCATCTAGGTTAGATAGTGGTTCGTCCATTAAGAATACCTTAGCATCACGTACGATAGCTCTACCTAAAGCAACACGTTGTCTTTGACCACCTGATAAAGCCTTAGGACGACGTTGTAATAATGCCTTTAAGCCTAAGATATCAGCAGCGTTTTGAACACGACGGTCAATTTCATCACGTCC
>DBWT01000069.1:1842-3742 GCA_002309035.1 Caryophanales bacterium UBA1231
TCTTTTGGTGCTACGTCATTAACGATTTCATCATCAATTCTAAGTTCACCAGATGTAATGTCTTCAAGACCAGCAATCATTCTTAATGTAGTAGTTTTACCACATCCAGATGGTCCTACGAAAACGATAAATTCACGGTCTTTTACATGTAAGTTGAAGTCAACAACAGCATGAACATTGCCATCATAAACTTTATTAACATTTTTAAGTGTTACAGTTGCCATAAAATTCCTCCTTGTTTATGCAATTTTGTATTTCACAATGAATATTTTACCATAACTTCATTTAATATACAATTAAATAAAAAAAGATTGTGCAACTTGCACAATCAATTCTTATATGTCATAAACAAATATAAAATAAAAGCATCTTGAAAGTTTTGAATATTCAATCCCGTTTTATTTTTTATGATATTCAATTTATTAATAGCAGTATTACGATGCATATATGCATCATTTGCACTCTTACTAACATTTAAATTATTTTTATACATTGCTTTTGCGATAGTAAATAAATCATTTTCTTCTTTCATTATGTTTACAACAATGTTTCTTATTATATATAAATCATTTGACCTTCCATCTTTTTCAAAGATGTTCATACATAGGCTTGACATATTCATATATTCTTTTGATACATATTTCTTATATAAATCAAAGATTACATTAAATAAGCTTTCTTCATCATCTTTAAAAACACAAGATTCAAATATTTTAACATCTTCATTAAAATCTACTTTGATCAAATCAACTAATGATGCAAGCTCATAGTCTTTATTTATCTTTAAAGCATCAAGTTGATATATCAAATATCCTTCTTTTTCAAATCTATTACTTGAAAATAAATCATCAAAAAAAGAAAGAAGATTTTTATTATTCATATTAAATTTTAAAACAACATATTTTGTCTCTTTATTCATAATAATATCCTTACTTATATTATTATAACAAAAACTAAATAAAAAAACAAGCAAGGATAAGCTTGCTTGTATTAATAATTAATTAAATGATGTTGAATAAGTACCTTCATAACGAGGTATTTCATTTTCATTAGCATAAGCTGTAGTTAAAGAATCTGCAGTTACACCAACTAATCTCTTAGAGAATTCATTATCAACAGCATGTAAGCTTTGTGTATCTTCATAGAAATTATATCTAGCATCAAGTAATATAGCTTCATTATATCCACTGATAGCAGTATTGCTTGCATCATATTTTCTATTTGCGATATATCCAGCTTGGAAATCATAGAAATCAAAGTGATTATAATTTACAGTTGCAGACCATGTAGATGTATTAGTAACATTATTAGTTGCAATGATAACACCTCTAAATCCATTAGTAAATAAGTTATAATCAACATGGATTTCAGCACTTGCACCCATATATCCACTAATTGATATCTTAGAAGAACTTACATATTGCCATGTCTTACCATTGAAGTAGTTATTTAAAATATTAATTGTAGTAGCTTCTTTAGCGTATCCTTTAATTTCGATATCATGAGTTTGAGATGATGTTAAAGTGTTATTGATAAATTCAATCTTACCATTAATACCATATCCATTAGCACTCAAAGCAGTTCCATTGAAATCTCCACCTAAATCAAAGATCTTATCAGCTTCATCAGCAGAATCGCACATATAGAATTTATTATTGTTAACAAGTAAGTTCTTAATATTAGATCCTCTAAAGAAGATAGTATTATCATTAGAATTTGTTACTCCATTAATACTATTATTCATTAATAAGATGTTCTCATTTACAAGATCCTTATTTGTAGCTAAATCAATGATAATTAATGATGTTAATTTAGTATCTGCTGCAGAATAATTGTTCACAAATGAGAAGTTTTTAAATGTAGCAGTAGGATCTTTCACAATACTAGCTGTTGCACCAAG
>DBWT01000073.1:0-3401 GCA_002309035.1 Caryophanales bacterium UBA1231
GTCAAAGTGATTTCACCTGTTGGGGTCCACCATGCACCATCATATTCACGTGATGAATCAGCAGAAGTAAATGTTACTTCAACAAGTTCATGATTAATATCATAATTGTAATATGTTCCTAAACATCCATTTATTACAAAGTTATTACTCCAATTAGCAGGTTTTTCTTCTGCTTCGCAACAAATTCTTAAGTTGTCGCATTCATAGAATGCATATCCTTCAATTGTGTTGATATTAGATGGAACAATTACAATACTTAATTTATCCAAATCATAGAATGCATATCTACCTATTTCATCAAATGTATAATCACCAACAGCATCCAATTTTACAAATGAACTATTTCTATTTGTATAAGATAATAATGTAGCTTTTTGATCATTTTTAGCAAGATATACCATATCATCAGTTACTTGTAAATCATGGCATGCCCATATAACTTCATTATCGTTATAGTTCCAACCACCATCCCATCCTTCTTGTTCTTCAGCAGTTTCACAATAAATCTTTGTATAACTACAATTATCAATAATTCTTTGTCCTATTGTTGTAACGCTAATTGGAATCAATAAAGTTGTTAAATTATAGCAAGAATTAAACGCATAGGAATCTATTCTTGTTAAAGTGCTAGAAGGAATCACGGCAGTTAAATTATTACAGTCGTAGAATGCATAATCGCCAATCACTTCTATATTCTTTAAATTTAATGTATAGAACATATAATCACAGTTATAAAATGCCCAACTTCCTATTTCCTTAACGCTTTCTAAACTGAAAAATTCTCTTGTGTTATAACAATTATGAAAAGCATTATATCTAATATATTCAACACCTATAGGACCAGTAAATGATTTCATTTGGTAACAATCTTGGAATGCAGAGCCCTTTATTTCCTTTAAATTTTGAGCACCAGTAATAGTTTGTAATTTATCACAACTTGAAAATGCTGATGCACCAATTACCTCTAAAATATCTGGAAGTGTTATGGTTTGGATCTTATCACAATCATAGAATGCTGAATCGCCTATCACTTTCAAATTACTTGGTAAAGTAATACTAGTAAGTTTATCATTATTATATAATAAATTACTTGCAATTTCTGTTATAGGTAATTCTTCAACTGTATCTGGTAATACATATGAAGCTAGTTTAGAATTTGTAAGAGAAGTGATTGTTACTTCGTTAGACACTTTTACAATATATTCAAAGTCATTTGTTGAGCCTATTCTTAATGTGCCCCAATATGCCTTTTGTCCGCCTCCCCATTCTGAATTCCAACCACTAGGCTTCTCAGTTGCCACACAACAATATACAGCTTTTCCACTATTGAATACGTTATATCCCATTGTTGTTACACTAGCAGGAATAAATACATTATCGTAACTAGAGCATTCATAGAACGCACGATATCCAATATTTTCAACTGTATTAGGAATCATAAATGATGAAAGTAATCGACATCCATAGAACGCTTCATAACCAATTTCATTTAGTTTTGTACCATCCTCAAATGTTACAGATGTAAGAGAATTACATCCATAGAATGCTCGATTACCAATTCTAGTAACACTAGCAGGTATGGTAATATTCTTTAAATTTGAGCAATCGCTAAACATTGAATCACTAATTTCTGTAAATATAACTTCAGGAACATCATCAAATGAGAATTCTTCAAATGTCTTATCAACAAAATTAAAGTTATAAATAGAATCATTATCATCAATAATATATGAATATGTTTCTTTAGATACAAATTCAATGCTCTTGACGTTACTATTATAATACCAATTACTATCAAATATAGCGTTATTGCCATTGTTGCCTATTGCATTTCTTTCTTCTTGTGTTCCAGAATAAAATACATATCGTAGGGCATTATCCCAACCGAAAGCAGAATAGTAAATATTTGTAATAGTATTTGGCAATACTACAGCTACTAAATTTCTACATTCCGCAAAAGTATAATCACTTAATGTAGTTATTGAATCTGGTATTACGATACTCTTTAACGCACCGCATTGATAGAACGCATAACTTGAAATACTTGTTACAGAATTTGGAATCTCAATACTTGTAAGACTATTACAATTTTGGAATGCATAAGAACCAATACTTGAAACTCCTGTATTTTCTCCAAATATAACTCGTTTAAGTGATGTAGCACCTGAAAAAGCATAATTTGGAATTGAGGCCACAAAATCAGGTATTACAACTTCTTCTACTACTGTATTATTTCTAAATAATCCCACAAGATTAACACTAACAACATCATATCCTTCAACATTATCCGCAAATTCATATCTTGTTTTTGTTAAATCCTCAACACTCATAATATATGCTTCATTGCTATTAGTTAAAGCATATTTAATACCATCAATTGTCTTAGTTTCCTTATAACCCCAAATTACAGTTGGACCATTCGAAGCCCAGTTACCCGACCAATTCGAAGGTCTACTTTCATCTTCACATAAAATTATTAGAGAGTAACATTGTTGGAAAGGCCAATCACTAATATAGCTAATTCCTTTTGGTAAAATAATATAATTTAATGCTGTGCAGCCATTAAAAGCATTGCTACCGATTTGATTAATTGAAGAAGGAATATTTATTTCTTTTAATTTGTTGCATCCCGTAAATACATCATTATCAATTACCGTTAGTCTATCATTACAAACTACTTTTTCTAATTTATCACACCATGCAAATGCATATCCTTCTAAATAATCCAAATTATTAGGTAAAACTATTTCAACTAATTCGTCACAATTTCCAAAACTTTGCCATCCAATTCTTGTAAGTGATAAACACTCTTCAAAATTAACATCGCCTAATTTGTAACAAGAATTAAATGCTTGATTGTAGATTTGTCTTAAAGTAGTAGGTAAAACAACTTTTTCTAAGTTTGTACAATTACAAAATGCTTGGTCATAAATATATTGAATACCTTCAGGAACAATCAAACTAACGATACCATTACAATTATAGAAAGCATTATATGGTACATTTGTCCAGTCATCCGCAAGTTCAAGAACTATAGGATCACCATCATTCTTAACTTTATCAACATTCCACATTGTGTTGTTAACTTCTGTACAACCATTTGCATATTTAATTTTAACAAGTGATGCAGGAACATTTGCAATATTATTTCCGAATAAATATCTTATTTGCTTATTAAAATTACTTGCAAGAGTAATCTTTTCTACATTTGTTCCAGTTAAAACATTAGCGCCAACATTTCTTAATGATACTGGGAATGTAATCTCAGTTAATGATGCCATGTTAGAAAATGCGCCTTCACCAATTGATGTAATACCATCTTGCATAATAATCTTTGTGATGTTTTGATTACCATTAAAAGCATTAGCTGCAATCGAAGTAACAAGCATTCCATCAGCAGT
>DBWT01000073.1:3451-15060 GCA_002309035.1 Caryophanales bacterium UBA1231
ACTTGTGCAAATGAGAAGTCACCACTTCTTGTTGCCCAGTTAGCTACAAGAGTTATATCTTTTAAATATGTCCAAACGCCATCTTCAACTTTATTACCATTGTAATACCATCCAGCAAATTCATATCCCTCAAATGTAGGAATAGGGTATTCAACTTGTTGACCATACATATATTCACGCATAACCAAGTCATCACCACCATTAGTATCAAATGTAGCTTTATATAAATTTGCTTGCCATGTGGCAGTTATATCAAATCCATAACTTGGCATTGTTTCAGGTATTTCTCGACTCCATCCAGTGAAAATATATCCAACTTTTTCTGGATTTTGAATAGAAATCTCTTCGCCATATTTAAATGTATAATATGACCAATTATTCATACCATCATATACACTTAATTGATATGATGCTCTTGGATAAAACATTTTTAATTTTAATGAACCATCACTAACAACAAGTCCACTTGGAATATAATTAGGTTGACTAAATCCAGGATAATAACCAACTGATGCAGTAACTGTTGTTTCTGGTGCATCATCATATGTAATTTCTTCATATGGTTTCATACTATATGTGCCATCTAAATTTTGTAAATAAACAGCAACTGTATAAGGCGCATTACCATCCACAATCCATCTTGCATATAATACTAAATCTGTATCTTCTTTAAATCCACCTTTATATTCATGGAACATATTTTCTTCAACTGACCAGAACATAAAGTGATATCCTGTTCTTTCTGGAGTAGGTAGTGTTACCTCTTCTCCATATGAGAATTCCATTTCATCATAATGAGTGCCGCCATTAGATTCAAAAGTTATTTTATGAGTATTAGCTTCCCATTTCGCAAATAACTCTTTATCGCCTGTTGATCCACTTCGGATTACTTTTGATGGATTTAATAATTCTTCAGTTTCACACCAACCTAAGAATTCATATCCTTCTTTTTCAGGGCTTGGTAAATTAATATCATTATCTAACATATTATAATTAGATACTGCGTCTTCTACTTCTTCACCACCATTGTAATTATAAGTAATATCATATGTGGCTAGTTCCCATTTAGCAACTAAATCAATATTTTCTGTTACAAAATAACCAATAAATGACCATTTTTCATCACCAACATACCAACCTAAGAAATCATATCCTTCTTTTGTTGGAGCCTCAGGCGCTATAGCTTTATATCCAAATTGAACTTCTTGACTTTCAACTTCTGATCCACCATTTGAATCAAATGAAACGATGTACTTTCTTTGATCAAGTGGTTCACCATGATGCACTTCAAAATCAAATGTTGTATCATCATCGAAATAAATACGATAAATATCTAGAAAAGCATTTGGTGATTCGAAAAGTTCAATTTTAGTAATTCCGTTTCCTTTTTCACCTGCTTCTCCAGCAGCACCATTTGTTAAAGTGAATGTAGTAGTTGTGTCATCAGTAAATGTGATTTGGTATGTATCTTCAAGTTCATCAGATGAAATCTTTTTGACTTCTTTAATTCCAATTCCGCGTTCACCTTGGTCACCTTTATCACCTTTATCGCCTTTTTCACCTTGTCCACCTTTAACGCCATTCGTAACAGTGAATGTTGTCATAGTTCCATCTGTGAAATTAATAGCATAAATATCAACTAAATCTTCAGTTCTAACTTTTTCAATTGAACGAATTCCTATACCATCATTTCCAGCTTCGCCTTTTAATGATGAAGTATTAAATAAATCTCTCCACTCATTTTCATCTGTATAATGCCATTGGAGATTGTTATTAAAGAATCTAATAGCTACTTCACGGCCATCTTGACCATCAGTACCATTTGTACCATTAACTCCATCAACACCATTGATTGAATCAATTGAGAATAGTGGAACAGCGACAGTATCACCGACATATCGCCATGCGACAATATTATCCATAACGAATAATTCGATCTCTCGGCCATCATTTCCTTTAATACTTTTTAACCATTCTTCATAGGACTTAGTATCTTTAGTCGCATTGTCATATATTTCTTTTTGACCTGAATCATCATCAGAGCCACCGCCTATACCGGTAATATTACAACCAACCATTAAGCCTATAATAAACAAAAACAATGTAATAATAAAAATCCTCTTACTCATTTTTATTCTCCTTTTCCTCAGTTGTAAATTCACTAGACCATAATTCATGATTATTGCAATAAGCATAAGCACGAATAACTGTTTCTTCATTTAAAACTAAAAAATCCACAACAGGAACTTTTTCAAGTTCAAGCTTACGATAATAAATGCTTTTGTCAGTTTCTAAAATCACAAAATCTAGATGATGAACATCAACCATAGGATGTAATTTTTCGCCAACAGTTACAGTCACTAAATTACCAATACGGCGAATAAGTGGATTATGGATATCACTTTCTCCCTCAGCACTATTTGGGATTAGTTCAACCATATCCTCGTCACAACATTTTAAATTCTTGTCATTAAAATAATTAATAACAATATTATCACATTTTAAACAACGATATATTTTCATATTTTAATCCTCTCAATTAAAAATATTGTTATATTCGCTACTAAAATCAATTCCAAATCTAGCGTTCTTAGTGCCATCATAAATAACGCTATTACTCTCAAAACTAATATTCTTTAATAATATAATCTTATCTAATACTTCTTTGTAAGTTGTTCCAGTTTTAACAAAACAATATCTTGAAAAATATATATTAAAAATATTATCAGTATTACTAAAAGTATTATCACCAACTTGAGCAGAACTTGCAATATACAAATTCTTGATTTCACACTTATCAAATAATCCATCCATAATACTAAAAATTTTCAAACCTAAATTATCAACTTTAGTTAAACCCATTGCGCTTAATTTTTGTGATAATCCACCACCTATAACAAGTGTGTTAAGAGCTTTTAGAGATTTTAAAGCATTTGTGGCTTCGCCATCAATACCAGCTTCAATTGAAAGACTAGTAATCATAACACTTCTTTCAAAAGCATCTTCCACAAGTTTTATTGATGAATTATAACTTAATGTAAGTTTTCTTGTAAAAGCACCTGATTCATTAACTTCAACATATTTAGCTGGTTCATTTAAAGTTTTACCTATAAATGGTAAACTAACATTTGATAATCTAATTGATTCACCATCAATAATTGGTAAATCAAATGTAGCAACATTATTATTGATAGTAAGTGTTGTCAAGTTAGCACATCCAGATATAGCTTTCTTACCAATCTTATCAATTGCGCCACTTACTTCAATTTCTTTTACTGTGGATGCACCTTTGAAATATTCTTCAGGAATATTTGTAAAACCAACCATTTTTACATTCAAATTATTAGGTAATATCTTGAATAAATTAATGAATGACTTACCAATAACTGGCATTGTAATATCTGTTAAGCGATATAAGCTAACTGCTTTATCTTCAACGTTAATTAATGATCCTAATACTAATTCTTTTGTATTTGAAAAATTATTTAAAAATTCTTCAGTTAATGTCATATTAGTATTTAATTCAAGGTGAGTAATATTTTTAGCAAAGCTTTTAACGCTATCAATAGTTATTCCTTTTATTGTTGGATCGTCAATAACTAAACTTGTTCCAATCGCAGCTGTATTAAAGGCAACTACAACATCATATACTTTTGTCATATATGGTGTTTGTACATGACCACCATTTCTTCTAGCATCTTCTACTAATTTATCATAAGCATTTGCCTCAAAATGGACATTTGAATTTAATAAACTTAATTTTTTATATTTAAATTCACCAAAGAAATCAACACTCAAATTATCCATATAAGTGCTTATTGTTAAATTATCATGTTCGATAGTATTTGAAAAGATTCTAGGTAAAGTTATTATTCCAACATTATCAATATCTTTAAATTCGAATTCTTTTAAATTTGTATTTTCTTCAAATAACATATTTGGAATAATCGCATTAGGAATAATTACTCGTTCAATTGCATAACAATTACGGAAAGCAAACATTCCAATTTTTTCGCACTTTCTATCAATAAAATCTGATAAATAACGGCAATCAACAAATGCACCTTCGCCTACTTCTTTAATTCCACTTGTTGATATTGTTGTTAAATCACTGCAATTTTCAAAGGCATAATTACCTAATTTAGATATATTATTAGCACTAAAAGTAGTTAACTTTGCACATTTTGCAAAAGCATAATCACCAATAGCGATATCATCAGCATCTATATTAACTTGTTGAATAACTGTTCCCATAAAAGCACGATTTTTGATGGCTTTTACTTCTTGTCCATTTATCACTTTAGGAATAGAAACTGTTCTTGATGAGCCATAATATCTAGTAATTTCTCCACTACTAGTATCAAATGACATATCGTTAAACATTATTTCTTTACTAGAGAATGAGAATACACCAATAAAGATACCCATAATAACAAGAACAATTAATGATAAAATCAAGAATGATTTAAGTGGATATTTTGATTTCATCACTTTAACATCTTTATCAATCGTATCTTTAGCTTTAGGTGCCTCGTCCTCTTTTTGTTTCTTTTCTTTTTTAACTCTAATTAATTTTCCATTTTCATATTTATGATTTTCAAAATATGCGGCTACAACATTTGTTTCAATTCTCTCAGTTTGATCATCTAGAGCAAGCTTAAAGAATGGAACAAAACGACTATGCGATTTAATATTTAAATCTTCGTATGGTACTTCATTTGTGGCTAGAAGTTTACCATCTTTGTCATATTGATTAATTATTAATACAATTTTATTTACTGTTTCTTTATAATTATTTATTAAATGAAATACTGCATATTTTTGATTTTCACCATCTTTTGCAAGAAGGTATTTTTTTGCAGAAATCAGTTCTTTTTTCTTAGAAACAATATTTTGGGTTTTTTCATATTGAAATGAACTCACTTACATTACCTCCTTGTTTTCTTAGTTTTCACCTTTTTATAACCATAAGTCTTTTTTAAATTTCCGTTCATCAGTAATAAATTAATCACTGCGAATATTGCAATAATAACAATACTTATTAAGTTATAATCACTCATCAAAAATAACAATTGCGAATTGAAACACAATATTTCAATTAATACATGACGAAGAGCAAATAAGAATAGGAATAAGGCAATTGATTCAAATATCGCAAAAACTTTAATTTTTGCTAGTGGAACATCAGCCTTTAATTTTACTCCTAAATCTTCTTCATTAACGTGATTAACTACAATATTTATTTTTTCACATTTATGTGGAAGTTTTATTGACTTAGAGCAAGTTGCCGTATTATTTTCTGTGACTTCCATAATCTTCATTAATTTACCACGTTTATTGAATAACAAAACATAGTAAGAAATGAAATTATAATTATTAACATAATCACATATTAATTCCAAACTCTTGCCTTTTTCTTTTAGGACATATTTATCAATATAATATGCTGAACGTCCAAGCACCTCATAAACTGCATAACGAGATCCTTTTAGTTTTTCTTTCTTTATTAATTTATCTTCACGACAATTATATCGATAATTATTTTTTAACAAGTGCGCTAAAAGAAGGATTAGCACAATTAATATTGCAATCCCCACAAACACTATTGTTAATAATCTCCATCCTTGAAGTGTCATAAAACTCACCTACTTAAAATATATTTTTTAATTTTTATTTGCTATTTTCGTTTTCTTTTTCTTCTTTATCTGCTTCTAGAGCTTCTTCTTGATTCTTATCAAATAATTTTACTAAAAATTCATCTTTACTTAAACCTTGCTTAATCATCTTTTCTTTTACAAGTTGAGGATTTTCGGCTAGATTTGGGTCAATCATAATATCTTCTAATAATTTTAATTTTGCAACACGATGAGCTATGCCTAAACGAGATGCAAATAAAATATAAATAACTAAGAATAATACAATTGCAAGAACACCAATAATCTTTAATGAGTCAACGTCTTGTCCTAATAAATAATATGAAACAAATCCAGCAATGCCAAGATATGCAACATTAATTAATAAATGAATGAAATCTAAGAAGAACATTGTACGTTTACCTTGTTCACGCATTGTACGTACACTTGCATTAAATGCTTTAGTTATTGATAATGAGCTATCATTATTTAAATAATAGAATAATGGCATAAACACTAATCTAAAACCAAAAATGAAAATTATTAAACCAATAGCTGCAGGAACTGGTAATAAGAACGCAAGCATTGGAACACCAGTTACTTGTCCTATTAGTGATCCTAAATAGAATAATAAGAACGCTAATAATCCTAATAATAATACACCACTAATAAATAATACTGTTTTTATTAATAGTGCCATCAAACTAGTCCAGAATGATTTTGGACTATCCGTATCAACAAAGATCTTTGTAAGATCATATGTACCCATCTCAGCATTTTGTTTATCCATACGAATATTTGCTTGGATAAATGATGGAGAAGGTAATACAAAAATATAACTAAATAATGTAGCAAACCACAAGAAATAAAATTTAAAACGACTAACCTTACGTTCTTTTATTACTCTTTTACTTGTTTGCATACCTAATTTTAAATAGGCTTTTAAACCCTTATTCATAAAGAACCTCCATAATATTTTTTAATTAATCAATATAATAAATAAAACAAATCATAACTAGCCCTATTTAGCCCATAGGGCTAGTTAAGTTTATTCAATAGATATAACACCACTATCTAAAGTAATGTCATAACAATAAGTAACGTCATCACCAGTTCCATAGTTATCATAAATAACAACTGTACCTGGAGTAATATTTGTCTCTGTTTCACTAATGTAAACAGCTTCAAAAGCATCAAACCTATAATTAATAATCCTATCATTTCCTTGAAGAACATAATCATCAAGAGTAAGACTACTTTCAGTATAAGTTTCACCATTGTATGGAACAACTAAATCAGCAGGTTTAAGTGTTATCTTTCTCTTCTTGATTGTTAAAGTTCCATCAACGAAAGCATCATCAGCTTCTAAGTCGAAACAATCAGTAATATTAACACCTTTATCATTTAAGATAACTACACTTTCAGGGTCAACATAAAGTTTTGTTGAACCTACAGTCTTTAAATATGTTCCAGTTCTTTCATAATAATCTTCTTTTATCACTAAAGTGATAGAAATATCTAAAGGAGAATTATGCTTAAAGGCTTTGTTATTGATTGTAACAGCTTTTCCATTATATGTTGCAGTACGGTTATTAACAGTGATTGTAATTGTCGCTTTTTCGATAGTTAGCGTACCACTCTTTGTTGTTACTACATACATTTCAGTAACATCATTACCATATGTATCATAAATATGATATTCATCGATAATATTATTTGCCTTACCAACTTCAGTAATTGAACCATCAGTCACAACTTCTGCATGATGACCTGCAAGTAATCCAGTAACTGGTTTACATCCTTCACATGTTAAAGGTGTGCCATCATATTCTTTTGTAGCTGAATTAGCTTCAATTACAATATAAAGGGTCATAATTGTTACATGACCAACATTTAATTTAACATCAAAGTATTCTTTAACGCTTGATCCATCTAATGTATTAATAATATCATAAGATGTGATTTCAGCAGCGTTAGTACCTACTTCGCGGCGATCACCATTTACAGTATAATCCAAACGGAAATTACTATGTAATGTGTAACTTTCTTCATCAATTACCGCTTGATGAGTTAAGCCATCATATGGTCCATCATAATTTGCCGTTAATGATAATTTAGGTGGATTATTAACTGTTAATAAACCTTCATTCAATGTAATATCATAAAGGAATGTTACATCAACATCTTTATCATTATAAATCTTAACAGATTTTTGACTAATAACTGATCTTTGAGAACCTGGATATTTAACATAACCAATAATTGTTGCTTCAATTCGGTCACCAGGACGAAGTTTGCCAGGACTAGTGATTTCTACATCATTAGCAGTCGCCACATGATTAGTTCCATCAAATTCAAATACGCGATCAACTGGTTTGACAGTTATTTGAATCTTTTCATCAGATTCTAAGATTGTATAATTGATATCATGTTTAGTAATAGTACTATCGAATTTATCAATCTTGTGACCTTCTAAATCTTCTACCCATGCTTCGTAATCTTCACTATCAAGAATGTAATCACCAGGATTTACGCCAACTTCTACTCCATCTTTTAATCTTGCTTTTACTACATAATTTGCAGGTAAATCTTGTTCAATATCATTTTTATAATATTTTACAATTGGATTTGAGAAATCAAATTCGAATGGAAGAGTAGTGTATGCATCAACTTGTGGATCAAATGATACATCAATAAATTCAGGTTCTGAATATGCTCCAGTCACTTCAATTGGTACCCAACCAAATCCACTAACATATACTTCAACCCAAGCATGAGCATCTGTAGTATAGACAGTCGATTTTTCAAGACCATGTGATGTAGCTTTGAATCCAGTTACATAACGAGCAGGTATTCCAAGATAACGGAATAACATTGTTGCTGACATTGCAAAGTGTTGACAAACACCTTCTCTACTTTCTGTTAAGAAATAGTAAATATAATCTTCACATTCATTAGGAATATTATATTCAAAATTATATGAAGCCGCATTTTGAATGTATGTTTGAACTTTAACATAAACACTAGGATCATTCTTATCTAATCCAAGTTCACTAATCTTCATATCGAAGTAAGATTTAAGTTCATTTGACATACCAGCAGTTGATAAATAATTAGCGTACGCAAAATCACTATAAATATTTTCATCTTCAAGATAATTTGTTGGAATATTCATTAAGTCAAGATTATTACTCTTGAAATTAATTGTGTAATCTTCTAAATAATTTCCAGCAATATAATCATCTGCATAACCAATATAACTATCAGTTGTGAAATATGGAACTAGATATGAATCATATTTAGATCCTTCACGGTAAATAGTAATGTAATGGTTACTTGATGCAATATTATGTCCTCCAAATTCAATACTATTGTAAGTCTTATTGCCATCACTTATTATATATGTTGACAAAAATCCTTGACCATAGTAATCGCCATATGAACGACCACGAAGATAAATATCACCATCATAATCTGATATGAAATCAAATACAGGTTTAGGTGGTTTTCGTGATGAACCACTTGCACTGATTGCGCCAGTTCCGCCACCAAAACTATCACCATCGCCACCATCACCAACACTAGTTCCAGATCCCATAGGTCTTCCTTCACCAGTGATTGTCAAAGTGCCTTTATTAACTAAAACATCATAATTATTTGTAACATCACTATCATATTCATCCACAATTCGATAAATGATTGCTAACATATTTGGATGAACACCAGGGCTTACATCTGGACAATAATATACAACATCCGTAAATTCATGACCAGCAAGTAATTCACCATCAATTACATCAAATAATGTTGTATCAGCTTCAAAGAAGGCAATACCATCAAATTCTTTTGTGACATTAGATACTTGAATAGTTAACTTGATTGGACGGATTGCAATTAATCCAATAATATCACTTAAATTATAATTATTAGTTACATCGTGATTTTCATCAGTAGTATCTACAATTACAAAATCTCTTAACTCATATTCTTTAGCATAATATGCAAATGAATTAAGTTCTTCACCATCATTTCTTATTACATTAGTAACATCACCAAATACTTCATATGATAATATTTCATGACCAGGAAGTAAGCCTAATGGATTAATTGAAATTGATCCTTTAATATTAGTGCTTGCATCATATGTCTTATCAATATCATCTATTTCAAAATTAGTATCTTTCTTAGTGATTAATACTTTACCCCAATCATATGTAATATCAAAATTATCTGTTACTTCTTTATTATTTGTATCAATAATACGAATTGAATTAGCACTATTTTCGGTATCACATACATCTTTATAACTTCTAAATCCAGTTAAGTTAATAGTTAAGTCATAATTATTGATGATTGTGGCACCATCGCCATCAACAGTAAATGCAGTATCACTAAATGCTACACCATCATAAACCTTTGTTATTCCGTTTGTTGAAATAGTTAAAGGACATTGATTAATAGTTAAAGAACCATTTTCAAATGTAACATTATAGCTTAAATTACCTCCTACGTATTCGGTATTATACAACTCGTCGCCATTATCAATGCGATTAATTCTCATTTCAAATGTATTATCTACTGTTCCACATTTTGTAATGTTTGAACTACTTATAATAATTATTTCATCATATGGATTATCTTCATTATCACCTGCAAGAGAACCAGATACAATTTCATAATCAGTTGATGATAAAGGAGTCATATCATAATTCTTTTCTGCATCTGCAGTTCTGATTGTTATTTCACGTGGATTAATAATGAAATCACCATAAATAGTATCTTTGTTATAACTATTTACTTCATTATCACTAGAATCAAGAACTCTCCAAGAACATGTATTCTTTCTATCACCATTATAAAGATTACCATAACGATTAGAAAGTTTATTCCATGTTACTTCAATTCTTTCTCCAGAGGCAAGAGTAATTTCATTACCTTCAAAGTCATATACTTTATAACTATAAATAAAGTCTTCAGGGTCAAATGGTTTTCCATCATATGTCTTCTCAAGGCTATTAGTAGTTAATACAATTCTACTACTATTAAATCTAATGCGACCATAATGATATTCATCATTTTCATAATGTGCTGTGAAAACTTGATAATTATCTGTTACATCAAAATCATTTTCATCATAAACTTTGACATGCATATCAACATATGCATCACCAGGTCCTGCAAATGAGAATTCTTCTTCATAACTTCCAACTAATAAATACTTAATAACAAAATAATGACCAGGTAATAATTCATTAGAATTTTCAATATATCTCCAACCATTATCTCCCATATCTTCATATGTTTGATTAGTAACGGTACCATCTGGATAATCACGAGTAATATCACTAGCTAAAATATTAACGTAATATAAATTAATTCTAAATTCACCATTGTGTTTTGTTATATCGTAATTATCTGTTACGTCATTACCATGTTCATCTCTAATTATTAAATCATTAGAAATAACAATAGGATAACTACCAACTCCAGTTGCTGTTAAAGCAGCTTTTATAAATACAGTTTCTTCATCAATAACATGGTTAGGTGCTAAGCCACCATCTTCAACATCTTCAATCGTGTAACCAAAATTAATTTCTTGTTGTTGTGCATTGTATGTTGTATCGTTATAACTACCATTATAGCCATAACCATTAATTGTGATTGGTCGTTTAGTTATAACAAATGTGCTTCCAGCATATTCAATGTTATAACAATCATTAACATTACCAAGTTCTGGATTTGTGATTACAGCATCAGTTACATGGTCAACATATTCACCAACTTCACTTTCTCTTAATTCAGTATTATAAGATATAAGTGTATCGCACTCAGCTAAGCCAGGTTTATTGATTGATTCAGATTTTTGAATTTGACCATTATAAACAACACTTAAATTATTAGGTCTAATAACTATATCTTTCTTAGTTATAGTTAACGAGCCAAATACTGTTGTTACATCATAATTATCTTCATTTG
>DBWT01000073.1:15214-17170 GCA_002309035.1 Caryophanales bacterium UBA1231
ACGTTTATTAACTATTAAAGTACCTTCATTATATTTAAATTTATAATTATCTGCACTATAACAATCATTTACAGAAATCTTATATTCACCAACATTTCGTTTAGATGCATTATCTTGATCATATGTGTAGCTATAAATAGGACTTCCACTAACAACACTATCGTCTTCACCATATACGAATCCAGTTATATTTAAGCCGTCATTACGAGCTTCTTCTCCGTATACGATTTCTACGTCATTTGGTGCAACAACTAATTCTTTTTGTTCCACAATTAGCTTACCAACAGGTATTTCTAATTCACCATCAGAATTATTAAATATTAATACATATTTATCTGATGTCAAACCACTAATATTAATATTATATGTACCAACACCGCGCTTTAATGGATCTTCTTTATCATATGAATATGTATAAACAAGTTCTCCACTTAACACACTTTCATCATCACCAGTAACGAAAGCACGAGCTTCATTACCTGATTTATCGGTAAAGATTACTCCAGAATTAGCTGGATCATCTCCATAAGTTATTCTTGTTTCAATTGTCGTAACATAAATCTTTCTTGTAATGACATGTAATGTTCCATTATGATAACTAAATAGATAATTATCAGAATTATATCCTTCAACTTTAATAGGATATTCACCAACCACTACAAAGCCATCTAAATCATACTCTAAATCAAGATATGTATATGAACGATTACTAATATCTAAGATATCATTTACATAATCTTCATCATCATACATAAATCCACTATAGTCACAACCATTTGGACCATCTGGTAATTCATCACCATAAAAGACATTCAAATTATGGGCTGTGACATTAAGTGTTGCTTTATTAACCGTTAATGTACCTTTAATAAATGTAATATCATAATTTGTAGATGTTAAACCAGATGGTGTAATATCATATGTTCCAACATTACGTTTTTCTTTTATAGCTTTATCATAAGTAGTTGTGAAACTCAACATGCCACCCAATACAGTCGCTTCTTCGCCATAAACGAAGGCATTTACAGTTGAATCTAATTTATCTGTATAATAAACACTAAATGATGGAGCGTTATCACCATAAATAATTTCTTTATTGCTTGCGATAGCTCGTAATTCGCGTTTATCAACAGTTAATGTTCCATTAACGAATGTAATTGCATAGTCATTTGCACTAACACAATCCAGAGTTAAAATGATGTCATAATTTCCAACATTTCTCTTAGCAGGAACACTTGTATTATAATCACAACTAAGTTCAATATCACCAACTAATACAGTTTCATTTTCACCATTCACAAAGCCTGAATATGTAACAGTGTAAGTAGGTGCGCTATCACCATAAACAATTGTTAAATCTTTGGCTTTAATTTGTAATGGCGCAGGATTAATAGTAAGTGTACCGTAATCATAAGTTAAATTATAATTAGCAGTTACATCTACTTCTCCTTCATATACTTTAATACTCTCAATATCATTATTGATTCCAATAACATTGCCTAATCCATCTCTTAATACATGAGTAATAGTTGAGTTATTAACAATCACAAATTCATGATCAAATGCTAAATCAAGTAACCATTCATTTACATTTAAGCTTGTCTTATTAACATCACATAAATAATTATGATTTACAAGAGGAGTTCCATCATATACTTTACTAGCATCATTTGTATAAACCGCAACTCTTCTTCTAATAACAGTTAATGTACCTTTAATAAATGTAATATCATAATTTGTAGATGTTAAACCAGATGGTGTAATATCGTAATCACCAATATTACGTTTTTCAATATCTTCTTCATCATAAGTATAGCTATATACTACTTCTCCACCTAAAACAGACTCATCTTCACCTAAAACAAAACCATCATAAGATAAACCATTATTAGCTTTTTGTTCTCCGTATGGAATTGTATGATCATTTGCAGTAATAGTTAAAGGAGCTTTATTTAT
>DBWT01000079.1:0-5354 GCA_002309035.1 Caryophanales bacterium UBA1231
CTCAAACTATTACTGTTTCTTATAGTACTGATGGCGCAAATTATGTTGCCTATGGTACAACATCTAATAATTTCACTTTAACAGCTGATCTAAGCGGTGTTGATGGAAATGTTAGATACATAAGAGTAAGTTTTAGTAGTACATCTAATCAAGTTGGTATTGAAGGTATATCAATTACTTATTAAAATTAAGAACTCAGCAAAGAAATTTGCTGAGTTTTATCTATGCCTATTTAGTATTATGATTGATAAAAATGATATTTTGTTGTATAATTTATATATATAAATAAGAGGTATTTAAAGATGAAATTTAGAAAGATTATAACTTGTTTTATTTTTATCATTAGTTTATTGCTTGTGGTTGGTTGTGACTTTAGTGGCACAACAACACAAAAATATACAATTGAAAAGGATCCAGAATCATTTTTAGATGAAGCTATTGTTGGCGAATTTGATATTCGTGAATGGCGAATCATTTATGTTGCTGAAGATAGTGGTATAGAACCATCATATATTCAAGTTGGATATGATATGCTATCAACATCTGACATTGGAAAACTTGGTAAAGTTGGTACTCATGAGTTAACATTTACATATAAAGAATGCACATTAACTCATACTATAACTATTATGGAACCAAGTAGAGAATATACACTAGAAAAACTTAATGAAGCTGCAACCCCTGATTTAATCCCTGCTATCGCAAAAGCTAATATCATCCTTCCTCAAAGTGATGGAAATATTAAGATTAGTTGGAGTGTTGAATCTGAATATGCGGTAATTAAAGGTTATAAAGCGGTTATCACAAGACCACTTGCTGGATCAAGTGATGCTGTTATGACATTACATGCTGTATTTAGTTTATATTCTGAAACACTTGAAAAAGATTATGTAGTTACTATTCCTGCTCAAGGAATGGAAGAAGTATACCAACATTTAGATGATGTTGCTTATGCCATCAAAACTCCTTCATCAATTACAAATAGTTTAGATTTATTATTTGAATATGAAGAAACTTCTGTTTCTTGGACATCAAGTAATAGTACAATTATTAGTATCGATAATGAAGATCGAAGAGTAATGGTAAGTCAAGTAATTGATGAAACTAAAGTTACTTTGACCGCAACCCTTACTTATCAAAATGTTGTTTATCAAAACTATATTTCCTTTGAAATCACAGTCTTACCTTATTCTAATATTAAACAAGCACCAAGTGTAACGAATTTGAAAGTTACTAATAATGTCTTAACATGGAATAGTATTTCAGGAATTTCTAATTATAATATATATGTTAATGGTGTCTTAAAGGAAACAGTATCAACTAATCGTCTACTACTTACAACAATTATCAAACAAAGTGGTTTATATACAGTTGGTGTTCAAAGTGTTGCTAGTGGTATTTATAATACTGATAGTGAAATAGTAACAGTATCATATACTGGTGTTGATTCAGTAGGTTATACTGGAACATATTATTTAAGCACTAACTTAACTCTTTCAGGTAATACATTAAAGACTGCTTTAAGAACATTAGTTAGTAAAACTACACATACAACAAGTTACGAAGAACTTAAGACATATAATCCTATTACAGATAGAAGTTTATCTGATTCATCTAAAATTGTCTTAATCTACTCAAGAGTTGAAACAAAAGGCGCTTGGACAAGCGGTGGTTTATATTGGAATAGAGAACACGTTTGGCCACAAAGCCAAGGTTGGTTTTCAACTAGTGGTGCAGGAAGTGACTTACATCACTTAAGACCAGAAGATCCAACACTTAACTCAACACGTGGTAATAAACCATTTGGTGAAGTAACTGGCGGTACAGAAGGTAAGCTTTCAGCAGCTAATAAATCAGTTGGTTCAAACTGCTATTACAATTCACAATATTTTGAACCACAAGATAGTTCTAAAGGTGATGTAGCAAGAATTATTTTCTATCTACTTGTTAGATATTCAGAAGCAGATTCATACAGTATCACAAAAGTTGCTCAATCAATGAATTTATTACTTCTTTGGAATGAAATGGATCCAGTTGATGAGTGGGAAATGAATAGAAACAATGCTATAGAAAACATTCAAGGTAACCGTAATCCATTCATTGATTACCCTAACCTTGCTGAGGAGATTTGGGGATAATGAAAGAAAAGGATTTTAAACAAATCATTACTTCCTTTGATGCTTATTCACCTAATAAAAAAACAGTTGATAATTTAGTTAATTCATTAATTGAAAAGTTAAATAAAAAACCACTTCAAATAAGTGATTATAAATATTCATCATGGTATTTAGTTCAAGTTTATGATGAAGCTGATGTAAACATCTTTTTAAATCTTAATTTAATCAACAATATTAATGAAATATATGCTAAAAAATACCTCTTTAATACTTTAGAAAATTTCTTAATTGAAAATGATATTAGTGATTTAAATAGAACAATTAATGGTTTCACTTTTAAAAATCAAGATGTTAATTATAATTTAAACATTGTGAGCTTTTATGAAGCAGCTAGTTTTCAAAAGATTCTAAATGATTATTCAACAAAATATTCTCTTCTTTTAAATACATTCAAAATTATTAAAGAATTAATTAATCAAGAAAGTATTAAAGCAATTGATCCAATTGTATTATTTGGACTTTTAGAAAATGTTTTGAAAAATAACGATAATGTTGAAAATAAATATTATTGTTATTTAGAATTATTAATAAAAGCACTAGATGAATTTGTTAATAATAGAAAATATACAATTAATTATTTAGATAGTAATGTTGTATTAAATGATTTTCTAAGTGAAGCAGTAATTAGTGAATATAAGAAGCTTCGTAAGGTGCTTTCTAAAGCTACAGCATCTATTGAAGATGAATTGAAATTTGATTCATCAAAAGAAATCATCATCGATGTCAATCCTTTAAAGAACAACAATCGCTATGAATGGCACTATAATATTTTAGGTCGTGACATGGAAAACAGTGGTGGTGAATATAGCAACACTTTAGAAGATTATCAAACAGCTATTCTTAAAGGTGTTTTTAAAGGCTTAAAACGTGTCACTGAAACACCTAGTTTAATAAACAAGCGAATTGTTTTAAAATGTGATTATAGTGGTATTTTAACTGAAGTAATGCTTTCTAATGATGAAAACAAATCAAGAATGAAAACAATTAAACAATTAATTGAAACTAATCAATTGAAAGTTACAACAACAATTTAAGAGGTTTAATAATGAAAAAAATATTATTGTTATTATGCTTCTTTAGTACAATGCTTATTGTTGGTTGTGATTTTGCTTCACAAGATAAAGAAGGAAAACTCTTTCTACAATATACATTCAATAATGGTGAAGAAGATGTAATTGAAGAAATTACAAATCTTGACACTTACCAAATGCTTGAAGCCGAAAGACCAGGATATTCATTTATGGCATGGTATACTGATGTTGAACTAAATCATAGCTTTAAGTATAGTGATTTGGTGATTCCTGAGAAAGGTGAAAGAACAGTACATATATATGCTGATTGGCATATTAACAACTATTCTGTTAAATTCTATTGTTCAAATAAGTTAACAGCAACACGTTCTGTTGCCTATGAAGGTAGTGCCACAGCACCAACACCTTTATTCAAACCTGGATATCGTTTTGTTGGCTGGGATAAAGAATTTAGTTATGTTACTGAAGATATTGTTGTTAATGCGATTTATGAAGAAATTGAAAGTAACGACAATGTTATTGTTGTTTTAGGTAATTATCTAAATGATGATGGTTCAATATCACAAACATTAAGAACAAGACTTGAACTTGCCATTGCTGCATACAATGAATTCAATCCATCATATATTATTGTTAGTGGTGGTATGGCTAATAGTAATGCTGGAATCACAGAAGCACAAGCAATGTATAATTATCTTGTTGCTAGAGGCATTGATTCAGGTATCATCATCAAAGAAGAACAATCATTATCAACATATCAAAATGCTGTAAACTCAGTGAAGCTTTTAGAAACTGTGGAATTTAAGAACTTAATTGTTGTTTCAACAATCGAACATTTCACAAATTATCAAACAGTATCATATTTCAATAATGCTATTTCTGCAAACACTAAAGTTTCAGCTAAAGGCATTAAGTTAATGATTTACACAAATACGAATTAATAAAGTAAAACTGAACATCAATATGATGTCCAGTTTTTTAATGGTTTTAAAATATAATTGAATAATTTATGAAATTAATTAAAGACAGAATAGTATTTTTCTTTATATTTTCTGACATATACATAAAAGCGACCTCTGGAGACGTTAAGTATTTTCATTAATTCACGACACTTACGTTCTCTATTGATGTATTGTTTAATATAAGGTTCTAATTCTTCTGGTAAAGTAACTAAAGGACGTCCAAATCTTACACCTTTTTCTTTAGCAATTCTAATGCCCTCTCTTTGTCGTTCTTTGATGTTGATTCTTTCGTTTTCAGCAACGAAGCTTAAAATTTGTAAAACTAAATCAGCAATGAAGGCTCCGACTAAACCTCCTGAAATTTCATCACCTTCCGTGTTTAAGAGTGGCATATCTAAAACTTTAATATTAGCTTTAATGATTTTGGTAATTCTTCGCCATTCCTCAATGATTTGTTGATAGTTTCTACCTAAACGATCAATTGATTTAATAATCACAAGGTCATTAGGTTTTAGCTTTTTGATTAATCTTTGATAATTTGTCCTATTAAAGTCTTTACCTGATTCCTTATCAATAAAAATGTTTCTTTTTTTAATTTCATATTCTTTTATAGCTTCAAGTTGTCTATCGATATTTTGTGTTCTTGTTGAAACTCGAATATATGCATAAACCATTTTATAAATCCTCCCTTTTCCTTATTATATACAAAATATATAATATTTACAAATCGACTTAATTATGATATAATAAGCCATTAAGAGGTGTATAATGGATAAACTATTAAAAGCATATATCGAAAGTATTAATGGAATATCACAAACAACATTTGATCCAAAAGGTCCAGGTGTTGTAAGAATTCACTTAGTTCCACCAGCTAAAATTAAAATGGGAATACCTTGGTTAGTGATTATCAATGGTCAAGATATTTTACCATTAAGCTTAGGCTGGTCCATTCTTTTAAGAGAATTCATCGAAGAAGTTAATAAAAGAAGAATGCCAATTGTTGAAGAAGAAATATCAATTATCATCGATAGTACGATTATTCGTATGAAAAAGATTTTCCCTAAAACTAGTGAGAAAATTCTAAAAGAAGATTTAAGAGATATAATTGACACATTCACAAGAATTGCTAGTGGTAAAAAGCCTCGTTTTGATATTGGCTATATGGATTTAAAACAATATGC
>DBWT01000079.1:5515-11565 GCA_002309035.1 Caryophanales bacterium UBA1231
GGTGAACCAACACTAAGAGAAGATTTAGTTGAACTTGTTAAATATGCTGAATGGCATGTAACAAGATTAAATACTAATGGAAGACGCCTTTCTCTTGGCTCATGTAAAGATTTATACGAAGCTAATTTAGATTCAGTTCAAATTACAGTTTATGATAAAGATCCAGCAATTCATAATTTATTAGTTGGAAGCCAAGGTTTTTTAGAAACTTTAGAAGGTGTTAAGAATGCTATAGAAGCTGGACTAAATGTCAGTATCAATACACCACTTTGTAAATTAAATAAAGATTATGTATCTTTAGTTAAGTTTTTCCATGAAGAATGCCAAGTCAAATATTTTACTTGCTCAAGTTTAATTTTAACGGGTAACGCTGAAAACAGCTATAAAGATACAATGCTTGAACAAGAAGAATTAATTCAAATCATTCAAGAAGCTTATAAATATGCTGAAAAGAATGATTGTGAAATCATGTTCACAACACCAGGTGCATTACCAAAAGAAGTCTTAATGAGTATGAATATGAACATTCCAATGTGTGGTGCAGCTTCAAGCAATATGGCTGTTGCCCCTAATGGTGATGTTGTTCCATGCCAAAGCTGGTTATCAGAAGGTTCTTTAGGTAATTTATTAACCGATAATTGGAAACAAATATGGAATAGCAAAGAATGTAAAAGCAAGAGATGTAAAAATATTAAAGAGTCTACTTGCCCATTAAGTAAGAAAGGGGTAAAATAAATGAAAAAAGTCTTTAAAATAATATTATTTATTTTCCTTTTCATCACAATTATGACAGTCTCAAAAGTATCAACATATGCATATGGTGATTTAGATTATATCGATGAATATAATATCAAAGTAACACCACTTAAAGATGGTAGCTTAGATATGGAATTCGATATTGTCTGGACTGTTTTAGATGGTAAATCAGAAGGACCACTTACTTGGGTTAAAATTGGTATTCCTAATTATCATGCTGAAAGCATTCAATCACTTTCACCGAATATTCAAAAAATCAGATATTATAGTGATAGTGGTAGTTTCATAAGAATTGATTTTAAACAAAGATATACAACAGGAAGTGTCGTTCATTTTTCGTTTAAATACAATCAATCATATATGTATCATCTATACGAAGATAAAGTAATATATGATTACAACCCAGGATGGTTTGATGATATCTTAGTTGGTAAATGTACACTTTCTTGGAAAATGGAAGGTATATCACAAATCTTAAATAGTTATAGTGCTCCTCAAGAAATTGATGGCTATTATGTATGGGAAACAGCTTTAAGTTATGGCCAAACATTTAATACAAGAGTTGAATATTCAAAAGACTATTTTAACCCTTTAAGTGAAAAGATGCAGTATACTAATAAATATATCACACCTTTTGAAAAGGTCATGATTATTTTAGCAGTTGTGCTAGTAATCGGTGTTATTGTTATTTTAGTTATTTATAATAGATCAAAACAAGATCCATACATGAGAGATCGTGGATTTGTTAGAGGCTATCATCATGCACGTTTTTACTATTTTAGACCTTACTTTTTTACAAAAAGAGTTGATTCTAAAGGTAATGTCATTGTTAATCCTCCAACTAGTAGTAGTTCATCTCATTCATCTGGTGGTGGGTGTGCATGTGCTTGTGCTTGTGCCTGTGCAGGTGGAGGAAGAGCAGGTTGTTCAAAGAAAGATATTTACCACACTAATTTAAAATCACAACAAGTCTTAAAGACTTTAAATCGCAAAATAAAGGAGAAACACTAATGGAAAAAGTTTATTTTATTAAAGAACTATCAAGTGAAAGCTTAATCAAATTATTTCAAAAGCTTAATCCTAAATTACCAAAGCCAATGGCAATTAAACTACATAGTGGTGAAGCAGGTAATCAAAACTATTTAACACCTGAATTTTTAAAACCAATTATTGATTATCTTGGTGGAACAGTTGTTGAATGTAACACAGCCTATGATGGTGAAAGAAATACAAGTGAAAAACACTTAAAGCTTCTTAAAGAACATGGTTGGTCAAAGTATTTTAAAGTTGATCTTTTAGATGAAGAAGGACCTGATTATGTTTTAGATATCCCTCATGGTAAAAGAATCAAAAAGAACTATGTTGGTAAAAATCTTCTTAATTATAAATCATTAGTTGTTTTATCACACTTTAAAGGTCATCCAATGGGTGGATACGGAGGTGCATTAAAACAATTATCAATTGGTTGTGCATCAAGCTATGGTAAAGCATATATCCATGGTGCTGGTGTTCCTGAAGAAATTTGGACAGCTGAACACAATTCATTTTTAGAATCAATGGCTGATGCGGCATGGTCAGTAGATAAATTGTTTAAAGGAAATGTTGTATATATCAATGTTTTAAAAAATATGTCTGTTGACTGCGATTGTTGTAGTATAGCTGAAGACCCATGCATAAAAGATATAGGAGCATTAATTTCTTATGATCCTGTTGCGATCGACCAAGCATCAATTGATTTAGTACTAAAATCAAATGACCCAGGCAAAGAACATTTCATGGAAAGAGTTAATTCAAGAAATGGTCTTCATACAATCAATGAAGCTGAACAGCGTGGTATTGGATCTAAACAATACGAACTAATTGAAATAGAATAATAAAAAAGGCTTAGCATTTAAATTTGAATGCTAAGCTTTTATCTTATTTTGCTAGTTTTTTTGCGGTAATAGATTTTCCAAATACGAAGACTGAATCAGTTGATTTGAAAACATAATCTGCATCAGGAATTGTAATTTTACTACCTGATTTTATCGCAATAACGTTTAGGTTATATTTATTTCTAATATTTGAATCTTTTAGTTTTTTGCCAATCCATTCATCTAATGCATTAATTTCAAATACACTATATTGATCTGAAATTTCAAAAACATCAAGAAGGTTGTTGGCATTACATTTTACCGCAATCTTATTCGCAACGTCTTTTTCAGGGTATACAGCATCGTTTGCTCCTGCCATGATTAAGAACTTCGATTGTAAATCAGATGATGCTTTTGCGATAATATATTTTGCGCCTTGTTCTTTAAGTTTAGATGTTATTTCAAGTGATGATTGGAAATCTTCACCAACAGATACAACACATGTATCGAAACTGGCAACACCTAAATCTCTTAAAGCTGCATCTTGTGTACAATCAGCAACATATGCATTTTCGAAATCTTCTGATAATATATTGATTAGTTCTTTATTTTTATCGACGATACATACGTCTGATTTTAATTCTATTAAACGATATGCTAGGTGACGTCCAAATTCACCCATACCAATAATTAATACTGTTCTCATTATCCCACCAATACCTTTCCTTCTGGTTTTTCAACAATAGAATTGTTTTTATCTTTTAAAAATAAACTGAATAATGTTAATGCTCCTAAACGACCAATGTACATTAGGACAATTATTATGAGTTTTGTTATGATCATCGCGTGTTCTGTTAGTCCCAGTGATAAACCAACTGTACCAATTGCTGAAACAACTTCAAAGATAATTGCTGTTACATCCCAAGGTTCATAAGCACCAATAATAAGTGTTGCTAAGAAGATGATAATGACATATGCTACAGCAAGTGCAATTGCTTGGTTAATTACTTGTGGTGATACTTTACGATTGAAAATAACGATATGTTCTTGCGATTTTGCATTTGCAAATAATGTTGCGAAAATAACGACAACAGTTGTTATTTTAATACCACCAGCTGTTGAACCTGAGTTACCACCAATAAACATTAAGATATCTGTTAATATTTGACCAGATGGTGATAGCTTAGTTATATCAACTGAATAGAAACCAGCTGTTCTTGGCGTTATCGACATAAATAAAGCATTTAAGATTTTATCACCTAAAGCCATATTTGTATAACTTGCTTTTAAGCCAATATCAGTAAATTCAAAGATAAAGAATAATATAGCTGGAACTATAATAAATAACAATGTAGCAATAATTACAATTTTTGTATGTAATTGATATTTTGAAAACTTAAATTTTGAATCAATAATATCACTCCAAACAATAAAGCCTGATCCACCAATGACAACTAAAGCCATAATTGTAATCAATACAGTAGGATTTGAAGCATAAGCAGATAATGAACCTGTGCCAAATACATCGAATCCAGCATTACAATAAGCAGATATTGAATGGAAAATACCTAAATAGATTGCTCTTGCACCATGTTCTTTCCATAAAGCAATTGACAAAATAGTTGCTCCAACACCTTCAAATATTAATGTTCCAATAATAATTCTCTTAATAAGTTTTGGTACACTTGAAATATTATATGAACCAGCACTCTGCATCATAACAGTTCGATTATAAAGCCCTAGGTTTTTACGTACTAACATAAATAATAGGGTAATAATCGTCATAAAGCCCAAACCACCAATTTGGATTAAAACCATAATAACAATTTGTCCAAATAATGTGAAATGTGTAAATGTATCAAATGATGTTAAACCAGTTACACATGTTGCTGAAGTTGATGTTAGTAAAGCATCAATAAATGGTGTTGAACCGGTTTTCGATGCGAATGGTAATAATAATAAAATCGTACCAATTAATATAGTAATGAAATATCCAAGTGATAAAAGCATTACTACAGGCATATTTTTACGGTATTTCTTTTTCATGTTTATCACATCCATTTTTATATATTATACTACAAATTTGTTTATTTTTCAAATAATTGATTATTTCAAAACAAAATGCTTTAAAAATGTGATAAACTATAATATATAATAAGTGGAGGTTATCTATGTATAAATTCACACCTGAACTTGCGGTCAAGAAGACTGTTGAATGGATAAAAGCTTTTTTTGAAGAAAATGGCAAAGGCTGTAATGCTGTTGTAGGAATCTCTGGAGGCAAAGATTCTTCTATTGTTGCGGCATTATGTGCTTTAGCTTTAGGTAAAGATCGTGTTATTGGTGTTTTAATGCCTAATGGAAAACAAGACGACATCGATAAAGCATATTTATTATGCGATACTTTAGGTATTAAAAGGTATGAAATTAATATCAAAGATATCTATGATGCATCAATAAATGAATTATCAAAGAATCTTAAGGTCAGTGAACAAACGATTATTAATATTCAACCAAGACTTAGAATGACTATATTATATGCTGTCAGTCAATCAAACAATGGTCGTGTTGCGAATACATGTAATTACTCAGAAGATTATGTTGGTTACTCAACACGTTATGGTGATTCAGTTGGTGATTTCTCACCAATTTCATCTTTTACCGTTACTGAAGTAAAACAAATGGGTTATGTTCTAGGTTTACCAAAAGAATTGATTGAAAAAGTTCCTAGCGATGGCTTATGTGGTTCAACTGATGAAGATAAGTTAGGCTTTACATATAAAGAACTTGACCAGTATCTTAGATTAAACATTCTACCTGAAAAGACAAAATTAGAACGCATTGAAAAACTTCACAAGCAAAACCTATTTAAACTAGAACTAATGCCTAGTTTCAAATATGAGGAATAGATATGTCAACTATCACAAAACTAAATAATCTTAAAACATCAAGTGATTATGGTCGTAATTATATTGAGGCTAATCCTAAATATGATGCCATGACGAGATGGAAAAATAAAAAAGTCATCGAAGCTATTACGCTTTTTGATGGCTTTAATACTAATTTTCTAAAAACCAATTTACCATTTGAAAAGTTAGATAATGGAATACTAATTAGAACTAACACTGATTGTAAATTAAGAGAATATCGTAATGCTGTTCGTTTTAATTTAACTCTCAATAATCTTGATTTAACAAATTTCAATCGAATTAGATTAAAAGTTAGAATTAATGCGACTGGACATCGTAATTTTTATACACATCTTTCCCTTTATAGTGAAGGCCTCCCATATACAAATGCATCAAGTATTAAAACAAATTGTGATGAAGAAATCTTATTTGAACTAGCAAATGTCAAAAAAGATCAAGTATCATCAATTGCTTTTGATGTTTTTCTTATGGGTACACCAATTGATGCATTACCATATATTGAGATTATTCT
>DBWT01000079.1:11668-19561 GCA_002309035.1 Caryophanales bacterium UBA1231
ACTTCATTTAAACTATTTAATAGCAGTAATACTTTAGTTTTAGAAAGTGACTTAAAAGAAATTAATAATGAATTAGGTAATTTTAAAATTGCTGATTTTTCAAGCATTAAAGAAGAAGGAGATTACTATTTAAAAATAGGTAAATTTAAAACTGAAGAATTTCCAATCAGTAAAAATATCTATGAATCTTCGCTTCTTAAAAGTTTGCACTTTTTAAAAGGTTTACGTTGTGGTGAACATATTGATGGTGTCCACGCTGAATGCCATAAGAATGTGATGTGTGTAAACCATGATGGCAAAATGGTCAATGTTAGTGGTGGTTGGCATGATGCTGGTGATGTATCACAATTTGAAATATGTACAGCTGAAATCACTACATCACTCCTTGATTTAATACCATCATTTAAGAATGATCCACTAATGGTTAAAAGAATCAAAGAAGAAGCAAAGGTTGGCGTTAACTGGCTTTTGAATACAACTTTCCATGATGGTAATCGTGCTCTTGCTGTACTATACAATATTTGGCGTCATAATGTTTTAGAAAAAAACGATGTAACTATTTATGATAATAAGTCAGAAAATGGTCCTTTCGAAAATCTTTTATCTGCAACAGCCTTACTTACTGCTTCCTTATATTATAAGGAAGATAAAGTATATAATGATTGGTTAATAAGAGTTGGCTTAGAAGATTTTGAATTTGCTCTAAAAGGTTTAAATGAAGGTTTATATTCGAAACGTTGGGGTAAAACCATTACATCAGTAACATCTGCTGAAGTTGTTAAAGCTGCCCTCTTACTTCACCAAATCTTAGGCGAAGATAAATATTTAAGAATTGCTGAAAAGCATGCCGATATCATCGTTGAATGTCAAGAATCAATTGGTGTAGGAAAAGAAAGAATTAGAGGCTTTTTCTATGAAGATGAAGATCATGAATATGTCTTAACATATGAACATCGTGGTCATGAACAAAATCCAATCCAAGCATTAACATTGATTATCAAGTGCTACAAGAAACTAAAATTAGAAAACAATTCAAGTTTTATGTTCTGGATGGATGCTGTTGAATTATATAAAGAATATATTTTAAAGACAATCAATTATACTGAACCATATTATTTAATACCAAATCATATATATAATATTAATAAAATCAATATGGAAAGATTCACTGTTCCAGTAAAAGAAATGGAACAAGCACATCAATATTTAATTGATTGTATTAAAGAAGGTAAACAAATAAATGATGAATGGTATGTTAGAATCTTTCCTGTAACATACACAAGACGTGGTTTTCTAGCTACGCATTTGTCAAAAGTTAAAGCTCTATCATCAATTTATTCTTTAACTAAAGAAAGTAAATTGAAACAAATAGTTGTCAATCAACTAGAATGGATGTTTGGTAAGAATCCTTTTTCAACATCATTCATGTATGGTGAAGGATACAATTATCATCCTCTATATGTTGCTTTTACAGATCAAATAGTTGGTGCTCTTCCTGTTGGTGTTGAGACTTTTGGAAAATATGATTTACCATATTGGCCACAAAAGACACAAGCTGTTTTCAAAGAAATCTGGGGACATACGACTTCTAAATATTTATTTATCTTAAGTGACATACTATAGGAAAAAATTATTAAATAAAATAATTCACAAAAAATAAATTACTCATTCTATTTGATAAAAATCTATAAAAATGCTATAATGAAATACAAGTTAAGGAGGCACATATGAATAATAATGAAATGTTTAGTGCCAGCCCAGTTATTAAAGTTGTTGGTGTTGGTGGCGGTGGATGCAATGCGATAAACAGAATGATTATGCAAGATGCAAAAGGTGTTGATTTCGTTGCGATAAATACTGACGTTCAAGCACTTAAAATGTCTCGTGCTGCAACCAAAATCCAAATAGGTCGCCAAATCACTAATGGATGGGGAGCAGGTGCTGAGGCTGAAATCGGCCAAAGAGCTGCTGAAGAATCAGAAGAACAAATAAGAGATGTCTTAAAAGATGCAGATATGGTTTTCGTTACTGTTGGTATGGGTGGTGGAACAGGTAGTGGTGCTGCTCATGTTGTTGCGAGAATCGCTAAAGAAATGGGTAGCTTAGTTGTTGCTGTTGTCACAAAACCATTCAGTTTTGAAGGCGTAAAGCGTATGAAAGTTGCTCTAAATGGTATTGAAAAGCTTCGTCCTTTTGTTGATTCATTAATCATCATTCCAAATGATCGATTACTTGATAATGACAAAGAAGTTACATTCGTTGAAGCAATTAGAGAAGCAGATGGTGTTTTAAGACGTGCTGTTCAAGGTATTTCTGAAATTATCGTTTTACCAGCAATGATTAATATTGACTTTGCCGATGTTAGAACAGTATTAAAAGACAGTGGTACATCACTAATTGGTATTGGTTCTGCTTCAGGACCTAATCGTGCTATTGAAGCAGCAAGACTTGCAATACGTAGTCCACTTCTTGAAATCGATATTAATGGTGCAACAGATGCAATTGTTTTAATCACAAGTGATACTGAACTTAAAATGTGGGAAGTAGATGCTATTGTTGGTGAAATTAAGAGTGCATCAACAACAGAAATTAATGTTATCTATGGTGAGGCATTTAACACTGGTCTAGAAGGTCAAGTAGTTGTTACTGTTATCGCAACAGGATTTGACCAAACACAAAAAGCTCAAAAAGAAGAAGAATTTGTTGAACAACAAGAAGAAATTAAAAAAGAAGAAGAATCATCTGAAAAAGAATCAATTAGAGAACAAATGCCTAAATGGTTAACAGATCGTTTCAAATAAAACGCATTATATGCGTTTTTTCTTTTTCTCAAAAAATATAAGATTTAACTATTTTTGTTGCTATAAAAACGTTTTCGTGATAAAATATAAAGGTAAATAAGGGGGAACTTTTAAATGAAATTTAAAAAAATATTATTTATAATGTTTATTTCGTTTTTTGTTTTCGCACTAGTAAGTTGTGATGCTTCATTTATGAGTGGACCAGATACATCTAACTTACAATTAAAAATTCAAAATGCTGAAACAAAAGAAGAAATTAAGGGTACTATTGTATTAGAAGGTGGTACAACTATTAAACTTGAACACACTTTAGGTACAGTATCCGCAAAGATTGAATACATTATCGAAGGCGATAAAGGTGTTCTATCAATCGAAAATAATTCACTTGTAACTTTCCATGAAGGTCATGCGAAAGTAACTGGTAAAATCACTTACAAAGAAGTTGATTATACAGCTAGCTTTGATGTTATTGTTGCATCTTTTGATATGATGTTAAAAGATGGTGTAACATCAGTAGAAAAAGGCCAAGAAGTTTTAATATCTTATGCTGTTAATGGCACAAATGCTGCTCCAAGCTTCTCATCTTCTAATCCAGAAGTCTTAGAAGTTGTTAATGGCAAAGTAAAAGGTATTAGTGAAGGTCAAGCTAAACTAATTGGTGAATTAAATGTTGAAGGTGTAACTCTAAGAAAAGAAATCACTGTTAGAGTTACTGAAACAGTTATTGAAACTTTCACAGTAACATTTAAAGATTCAGATCAATCAGTTATCGCAGAAGTTGTTGTTGAAAAAGGACATGCTGCTGAAGCACCTGAAGATCCTGAACGTTTAGGTTATGTCTTCACTGGTTGGAGTGCTGATTTTTCTAATGTTGTTAGAAATATGACAACAGTTGCAAGATATCGTGTTGTTGAATATGATATTTACTTCTTCAAAAACAGTAATTCAAATGATATTCAAATGCCTAACAATATGAAATATACAGTTGAAAGTGAAATTACACTTCCAACACCTGTTGCACCATTCAGATTCTTAGGTTGGTATGATAATCCAGAATGTCAAGGTGATCCAATTGCTAAGATTAACAAAGGTACAGTTGAAGAAATCGATCTTTACGCTAAATGGGACGAAAATGATTTCTTATACAATACAATTACATATGTTTATGAAGATGGTAAACCAGTAGAACATGCTTGCCAAAACATTAATGAATTTGCTGATCAATTCTTCAAAGAATTATATGAATGGAGTGGATCAACTAAATCACTTGCTGATTTCAGAAGTGAAGCATTAGCTAAATGGAAATCTGGTGCTGAATATTCTGCAGCAAAAGTATACTGCAATGGTAGTGAAAACCTTGTTTTGGAAGGTTACTTCGTTCATGATGAAGATAATTTCAAACGTTGGATGCCATGGATGATTGAATTTGACAAACAAGTTAATAACATTAACCATGAACAAAGTGCATGGGGTTCAACATATGTTGGTTACCTAAGACTTTATGCTTTAATTATGCAATCAGCATCATATTGGACACAAGCTCGTATGGAACCATTATATACAATGATTACAGTTCCAGAAGTATTACCTGTAACATTTGAATCAGGTGAAGAATTCGATATTCCAGATTTATTCGTTGATGATGGACGTACATTCTTAGGCTGGGTAGATGATAGTGGTAATCATATTTCTAAGATTACAAAGGATATGAAAGGCAATATCGTTCTTTATGCAACATGGAGTAATAGTATAGCTCCTGAATCATTCACAATTACACAACCAGCAAGAATTGAAAAATATGATTCTTATCAATTAGAATGGACATTCACACCAGAAAATACAACAAACAAACGTCTTAACTTTATTTCTAGTGATCCATCTATTTTATCAATCTCTAATAAAGGTGTTATCACTACTTATAAAGAAGGTGTTGTTACAGTTACTGTTGAAGTATTAGCTGATGCATCATTCAATAAAGTATTCAATATTGAAGTTTATGTTAATCCATTTATCGATGGTAAATATACTAACTCTTCAATCTTAAATGTTAATGATACTGAAGTATTACAAGCAGTTAAGTACAATTTCACTGATGAATTAGTATGGACATCAAGCGATGATTCTATCGCAATAGTTAATGATGGTGTAGTTACAGCTAAGAAAGCTGGATATGCGACAATAACTGTTAAATCAATTAATGATGAAAATATTAAGTTTGAATATGGTATTACAGTATCTAACAATGCTGATGAATTCCAAATCATTGAAACAGCTCACAATCAAGATAGCTTTATCAGACGTGATCTAAATGTTGCTTATGCATATTTAACTGATGTTATTATTTCTGCATCTGATTTATTATATAACTGGGAATACACTATTAACCGTGATTATGAAGCTATTCAAGCACAACATAGTGAAAACCACAGTGGTGAAAGACCATCAACAGAATTTATCACTGTTCACTATACTGCAGGTTACCAAAAATCTTCAACTGCCAAAGCTACTGCATCTTATTTCGCAAATGGTGGTTCATCATCATCAATTCATTATACAACTGGTAATGATGGAATTTATCACATCTTAGATGATTCACTAATCGGCTGGCATGCAGGTGATGGCGCAGGTGAAGCTTCAACATTCTATTGGATCAATACAGGTGTTAAAGCTCCTGGTTATGTAAAACCTATTTGGGGTGTTGTTCGAGATAGTTCATCATCAAGTGGATATTACTTTACTTTGAATGGCCAAGCAACAACAATTGTTGTACCTACTACTGGTAAATCTTCAAGCGGAAGCAATATGGTCATGAAAGATCCATCTAAGTGCTTCACATACTTCGGTCCTGCTTGGAAAGTTGTTGATGGATATTACTACATGGGTAATACTTGGGCATGCTTCACACAAACACTTGCTGGTGCAATCTCTTCTCGTGGTGGTAATAGAAACTCAGTAGGTATTGAATCAGCTTGTAACCAAGGAAGTGACTTATGGTATACATATCAAATCACTGCTCAATTAGTAGCTCATCTACTTCAAACTTACAACCTTGATTATTATCGTGTAGTTGGACACAATGCATTTAGTGGTAAAGATTGCCCTCAAACTTTACTTGCAAATGGTGGAGAATTATGGGAATTATTCATGGATTGTGTAAGAAGAGAGCATGAACTATTAACAACAATGTCAGATTATACAATTACATGTGTTTCTCACAACCCAGAATTATTACAAGACAATGGTCGTATTTTAGCAATCCCTAAATATTCAACATCTGTATCATATACAGTAACAGTTGTTAATAATACAACAAAAGAAGCTAAGAGCGAAACATTCTCAACAATTATTCATGGTTGGTACACAGAATAATTAAAAAGCATAAAATGAAATAAGAACACGATCAATTAGATCGTGTCCTTTTTCATTCATAAGTACTTTTTATAGCAAATTTCTTCATTTTTTAGTATAATTAAATTAATTAGAAGATCTTAAAAGGTTTATTATTATGAAACATCTTATTAATTTTTTTAAAGCCATTATTGTTGGCTTTATTAGTTGTGCGATTCCTGGCTTATCAGCTTTGACTTTTGCGATAATATTGTGTATTTATTTTCCTTTAGTTGAAGCCTTAGGAAACATTACTAAAAACTTTAAAAAAAGTATACTCTTTCTTATTATCTTTTTCGCTGGATATGTGGTAGGTGCAATTTTAGCCGCAACCTTAGTCTCAACTTTATTTGAAAGATATCCAGTTGTTATTATTATCATTATTTTTGGTTTTATTTTAGGTTGTATGCCAAGAATGATAAAAGAAATCATACCATATATTAAAAAACCATCAGTATGGGGAGTATTCTTTTTAATCTTAACAATCTTTTTAGTTTTCCAATTAACTAGTAAAACAGGCGAAACAGTCGATTTATCTAATCTTACTTTTGAAACATACATTATTATATTCTTAGTTGGTTTCTTAGTTTCAGTGACTTTCGCATTCCCTGGCTTTGATTATAAAATCATCTTATTGGGTATTGGTTTTTACTACCCTGTCATGAGTTCTATTAAGAATATGATTTTAGGTATCAATACACTTGAAAACCTTTTGTTTTTAGGTGTTTATGTTTCAGGATATTTGTTAGGTATCATTTTACTTTCACGTTTCATTAAAACACTTAACAACAAATTTCCAGGGCATGTTAAAATGGCAAGTCTTGCGATGATTATGGCTAGCCCATATATGATTGTTAGAGAATGTATTATCAACAATGTTTCTTTTTCATATACAAACAAACAAATAGTTGTTGGTATTATTTTAGGTGTTGTTTCAATGACAACTATTATTCTTGTTGATTTATTTACATCACCTGAACAATCAAAAGAAGAAGTGATGAACAATCGTAATGTCTTCAAGATGTATGTATCATCAGTTTTGGGTCATTTTAGAAGAGCTAAATATCTAAAGCTTATCAGAAAGCAAGTTAAAGATGAAAATATCTCTTTTGCTGAAAAATATGAATGTGCAGTAAATTTAATGAAAACATTCAATCACTTTGCTCATATTGAACCAATTACAACTGGTGAAGAAAACATCGGAGATGAAGTTACCCTTTATGTTGTCAATCACCAAGGTAAATATGATTCCATAGGAATACTTTCAGCACTAGAAAATCATCCATTTAGTTTTGTGGTTGGTAAAGAATTCTTTAATTATCCATATTCAAAAGATATTCTTAATTTATTAGAAGCTATACCAGAAGGCAATGATTCATCACAACAAATCATTGAAAAGCTAAATAATGGAAGAAGTATTGCTGTCTTCATTCAAAGTGGCTTAGTCGAAGCTAATACCTTGAAATATTTCAAAACATCTGTTTTAGATTTAGCGTTTATTTCAAAAATTAAAATAACACCAGTATTACTATATGATAGTTATTTGGTCTACCACAAAGATAAAAAAGAAATCAGTAATCCACAAATTCACTTCTTAAAACCTTTAGAATTTGAAGAATATAAAGATCTATCAAAAGCTGAACTTGGACGTTTGATTAGAAGTGAAATGCAGGAAAAAATGAAAACTCTATAATTTTAGGGAAAG
>DBWT01000032.1 GCA_002309035.1 Caryophanales bacterium UBA1231
TTAGTAACTAGGTTGCCTGTTGGAGCAGTGTATTCAACAGGAGTTTCAGTATTCTCAACAACTGGAGCTAAAGTTATGCAGTCGATGTAGAGGTCAGCGTCTACTGATGCAGCAAGAGATAATCTAATTAAATCAAGATGGTCAAAGTCTTCTGCTGTTCCATTGAAGTCTTTTGCGAGAGCGAAGCTTTCATCGCCTTCAGCATCTACAGTTACAACATATAGTTTGCCTGTAACTACTCTAAGTTCAAATTGTGCGCTTACTCTAGTCCACTCATTTTGGTTGATGTGCATCCAAGAACCAGCACCGTAGTACCATAAATAAGCACTTCCAGTTGCTTCACCAGATTTAGCCCATGGTGAATATCCGGCTTGAATATCAGCACCACCTTCTTTTGGTGTCATAGCATAGAATGCATATTCGTACTTTTGTCCAAGTTGAATTGTTGTCACATCATAGTTGTAAGCATTCCATGTACCAGTTGTTCTACCAGTTACAGCCATTGCACCTGAACCATTGTAATGTTGATCGGTTGTGTGAGCAAGTGTAGCACCATTTGCCCATGCTGGATCAATAGTTTCTTCAAAATCCCAGTTAGTAACAAGGTTACCTGCTGGTGCTGAGAAATCAGCTCTAGCTCTTGTTGGAGCGATGAATAACATTGCTAGTCCAAGTGTTAAAGCTACTAATAATGCGATTAATACTTTTTTCATTATTCTTCTCCTTTTTTTATTATTTTAAATGAAAAATCATTTGTCTTATTTTTGTGATTGAAGCCATGCATCAATCTGGCTTTGCATTTCAGTTATTATTTTTTCAGAACCTGCAATCTTAAGTTTATTAATAAATTTAGTATATTGCTTTTCAAATTCGGTTCTATCACCAACTGGTTTATCCTCGTCAAGGAATACACCATAAATAAATGAATTAATGTATTCCATATATGCTTGATAACAGTTAGTTAGTTCAAGTTCGACGTTAGAACCATCAAAAGTGAATCCCATAATTGGTGAATATTTAGCAGTTGCATTGATTACTTTTGTTTGTTCCCAAACATCATCTTCTTGTCCTCTTGTAACATATGCGTTAAATTGATTTGAGAATTGCCAACCAACTGTTGCCATAGTGTATCTAGTGTTTTCAACTACTTCAATCCTATTTTCACCAACCTTATTGTAGTGAATACCTTCAATACCGAATGTTATTAAATTATATAAGTCTTTATCAGTATTTAACAATTCTAGGAATTTAAGACACTTAACAGGGTCTTCGCTTGTTGCACTAATTGCATTAATATCAGATACAGCCCAGCTATTATACATAATTGATTCGCCAATAGGGAATGTAATAATATCTCTTCCTGCTACTTGTGTTTGTTCTCCTGCAGAACCAGGCTTCCATGTAGATAGTAGCCAGCAATATCCTTTTGTATAATCAAAAGCTTCTGTAAGTACTTTTTTACTAATATATCCTTTTTCGTACCAGTCAACGGCGAGTTTAAATATATCGTGATAATAAGGTTGAGCAAATTGATTAACTACAGTCAAACCATCTGACGGATCATCATCGATACTTACTGCTCCAGGATATGTCATGCCAAATAATTCATCAAAATGACCATCAATAATAAGCCCTGCTGGATCATTTGGAGCAACGATATTAAATGCATTAGGTACAACTTCTTTTACATATGCTAAATATGGTTCAATATCTGCGATTGATTTAATATCAGATTCTTTCGTACCAGTTTTAGCACAGAATGCTTCCCAGGTAGTCTTTTCAACTGCAAGACCTGGTGTTCTTGGTAATATTTGTAAATTGATAACGCCATATATTTTTCCATCAACTTTTATGCCTTCATATAAACTTGGATCTACATTTGCATATAAGGTAGGTGCATATTCAGGTAATAATTCTGTGATATCAACATATGCTTCTTTTTGAACTTTGTTTCGATAGTTGTTGGTCCAACTTGATGTGAAACAAATATCAAATTTGTCACCAGAGTTAATAATTAAATTTAATTTTTCATCATAACTCCATGCAGCAATTGGATGAAGTTTGACACTAGCTTTAATTTTTTCTTCAGTTATTTCACTGATTTTTTGTTCTACTAATTCCAAATCTTGTGGTACAAATGTTCCATTCATTATGAAATAGTAGTCAATTTGATAGATGTCATCTGGATTACTTGTTTTTTTAGTACATCCAACAAGTAATAACGACATCCCTAAAATACATAAAATGGATAAAAATACTTTTTTCATATCTATCTCCTTTATTAAAAAACTTTTATTCTTTAACAGAACCCGCTGTAAGCCCTTGTACAAAGTATTTTTGGAAAAAACTAAATAACACAATCATAGGTCCGGATGCAACTACACACATTGCGTATAAAATTGTTTTTGTTGGAACATCGTCTAGGTTTATAATAGTTCCCGTTCCCATACTTTGTTTAATGTAGTTTACATATTGAGACATCTGAGTTAAGAATATTTGAATAGGTGTTAACTTAGTGTTTTCGATATAGATTATTGCTGTATATGAGTCATTCCAATACATTAATACTGTGAAAAATGTTATTGTCGCAATACCTGGAACAATTAATGGAAGTCCAATATTGAAAAATTGTTGATATTCATTTGCTCCTTCTATTTCTGCAGATTCATATAATGAAGTAGGAACGCTTTGGAAGAAAACTTTTAACAAAACTACATTCCCCGGTTGAACCAAAAGTGGAATTATCAATACCCAAATCGAATCATACATATGCAAATAATTCTTTATTAATACATATGTTGGAACTAGCCCTCCACCAAACATTACAGTAAAAAACATAAAGAATGTGAGAATTTTTCTATACCTAAATTTAAATTTAGAAATGGCGAATGCGAATGGTAGCATTACTGCCATATTTAGAATGGTTCCCACTACTGTAACAAATATAGAAACACCATATGCTCTAAATATTTGTTCTGGGTATTTAAATACATATTTATATGCTTGAAGTGAAAATTGACGAGGGATTAAAGATACACCATTTATTACTAAATCATTATCGTCAGAAAATGATGCAGAGATAACTAGTATAAATGGAACAATACAACATAGAACAAATAATATTACTAGAAAATGAATGAGTATCATTGAGAAAGGGACTTTTTTATGTTTTTTCTTGGTCATTTTTTTATCCCCTCTTTAATACAAAGCCGATTGTTCATCAATTCTTCTAACAATCCTATTGGCGAATATTGTTAGAACTAAGCCAATTAGACCTTGAACAAAACCAACTGCAGTACCTATCTTAAATTCGCCCGCCTTTCTAATAATTCTCCATATGTATGTATCAATTACATCGGTTGCTTCATATAATGTCGCTATATCTTTTGTTGCAAAGAAGAATAGTCCCAAATCACTTCTTAAAATATTTGCTCCAGACATAATGACATTTACACATATCATCGTTCTAAGATATGGAAGGCTTATATAAATCATCTTTTGTAGTCTATTTGCGCCATCTAATTCTGCTGACTCATATAAACTTGGATCACAATTCATTAAAGTCGCATAATAAATGATTGCACTTACACCAGCACCCTTCCATATATTTACTATTGGAAGAATAAAACGCCAATATTTAGCATCTTTATAAAAGTATATAGTTCTTCCCGAAATATTTTTTATTAACATAGTTATTATTCCATCATTATCAATTAATGCTTGAAGAATAAAACTAACTAATACCCAAGAAATAAAGAATGGTAAAAAGAAAGATGTTTGATAGACTTTTAATGCTTTTCTCGAGTGAATTTCAAAAATGAGTAAAGCTAATATAACTGAAAATACTAATCCAGTGAAGATAAACAATAAATTATATACAACAGTGTTCGTAAAAATGCGTTTGAAATCTACAGACTGAAATAAGTACTTAAAGTTGTCGAAACCAACAAATTTACTTTTGAATATTCCTTTTCTTGGAATATAATTTACGAATGCCATGTATATACCTATCATTGGTATATATGAGAAAATGAATAATTTAATCGTTGTTGGCAAGCATAATGTTAAAAGCTGTCTGTCAGATTTTTTTTGCATTTTACGACTGTGTTTGTTAGTTACAGTCTTATTTTTCATAGGCTATTTTATTACACCTTTTTTTAGAATTATATTTGCATATACTCTTTCTTCTCCAGATGCAATTACAGCATATGCTTTAGATGCTCTATCATAGAATTCATATCTTTCAAGCATTTTAACTTTTAAATTTGAATCTAATTCTTGGGCTTTATTGATGTATTCATCCCAAATATTTGGAATAGGGTCACCTTTAGATACGTCCATCAACATAAAATTATCAGAATACGAATCAAGAGGAATCATAGTTAAAATAGCATTGAGCAATTCGGTTCCAGTTAATCCATCTGCTCTAATCACTCTTCTTCCATATGTTTCAGAAGGAAAGTTCGCATCCCCGATTACTATTTCATCACCATGTCCCATTTCACATAGAACTTTTATTAATTCTGGACTTAAAATTTTAGGCACATTCTTTAACATAAAAATCTTCCTCCGTTTTTGCAAAAAGAGAAACAATATCTTTACCATATTCGTTTCTTCGTATTTAGTTTATTCTTTTTTTAATTTGCGATTGTTCTAATTACTAATAAGAAATCCATTTTAAATACAATGTGTTTATAATTTATTATATGATTTTTATTTAGTAATTAAAATAGTTATTGTTTGTTTTTGGTAGCAATTATTTTGATTTTACCTATTTTCGATATTTTATCATTAATAACTAAAGAAAAAAACCAATGCATAAATGCATTAGCTTTTCATATCTTCATTTACTATTTTATGTCGTTTCTATATTGTGTCGGATATCTGCCATCAACCTTTTTAAACCACCTAGAAAAAGTATGAGAATCATTAAAATTCATTTTTTCACTTATCTCTCTTATAGACATAAATGAATACATTAATAGTTCTTTCGCTCTTCTATATCTAAGATCGTTGTAATATTTAATTGGAGATATACCAAAATAGTCGTTAAATTTTTTAATTATTGACCATTTTGTGATTCCAAACTTATTTACAATATCATCTAAGTTTATATTATCATCCACATTCTCATTCATAAAAGATACAATAAACGATAAGTTCTTTTCAGTTTTTGTATCATTTCCAAGTTCTTGGTATTCTCTTATAATGCAACCAATTAGTTCTATCATTAAACCTTTTAATACATATTCGTATGATGGCTTTTTAAATGTAAATTCTTCGATTATTTGGAATAATACATTTTTTATAGACCAAGGATTCTTAAGATGAATAACTGGCGGAATATCAAGACCTTTTTCTTTGAAATAGTCTGGCCTTATTTTAGCTCTTTCTTCTTCGCTCATTTCTTCATATGACATAGATGAAATGCCTACTTCTTCGCTATCAGGATAGTGATATAAATCAAAGTGGACATGTGGTTGTTCGCAATCAATTTTGTAGTATTCAATTTTATGCCTTACTCCTGGCCTTAACAGTACACAATCGTTTTCTTTTAATATATATGTTTTGCCATCAACAACAAGTTTCATCGTCCCTGATTCAATAAATATTATTTCATTATCCCATATAATTCTATCCAAATAGAATTCCTTTTTCCAAGTATGGTGCATCGCAAATCTAACATATGGATTAATGTCTATATCATTCATAATATGCCTTCTCGTTTGATAAAATTTTTCGTTATTACATAACTGCATGTAATAAATGTCATCAGTATGATATTAATTCGTTTAGTAGATATCAATTGTGAAAATATTATTTTCAACGCAAAAGGAAAAAATAATCACAATCAATAGTTGTCAAGATAATTTTCAACTATTATTCCTAACTTTTTATATTCCTATATTTAAATCATCATATTTATCTAATAGGTTAAATAGTCTTTGTTTAACATTAACGAATCTTACATCATTATTATTTTCATAAAGTCTATTCCACCATAAAAGATGAGTATATGATACTATCTTAATCTTATCTTTTATGGCTTCATCATCTTTACCAAAATACTTATTCATTACTGTATT
>DBWT01000057.1 GCA_002309035.1 Caryophanales bacterium UBA1231
AAAATATCAAATATTTGATATTTTTTAATTATTAGCTTTCATCTCAAATAAAATATCACGAAGTTCCATAGCTCTTTCAAAATCAAGTTTTCTTGCAGCCTCATTCATCTCATTTTCAACTTTAACAATCATATCATTTAATTCTTTTTTATTCATCTTTTTCTAGTCATTTGGTTTGTCAATCGTAGTTGAAACAACTTCTTTAATATCTTTAATAATTGTCTTTGGAATAATTCCGTGTTCTTCATTATATTTTTCTTGAATAGTTCTTCTTCGCATGGTTTCTTTAATAGCTTTATCCATAGCATCGCTTATTTCATCAGCATACATAATTATATGGCCATTTTTATTACGAGCAGCTCTACCAATAGTTTGAATTAAGCTTCTTTCACTACGCAAGAAACCCTGTTTATCAGCATCCAAAATACATATTAAACTTACTTCTGGAATATCTAAACCTTCCCTTAAAAGATTGATCCCTACAATGACATCATATATTCCCAAACGTAAATCATGGATTATTTTGAGCCTTTCCAGTGTTTTTACTTCATTATGAAGATAGGCTACTTTAATATTTAATTCTTTTAAATAATCAGTTAATTCTTCACTCATCCGAATTGTCAAAGTTGTAATTAAAACTCTTTCATTTTGAGCTACTTTCTTATTTATTTCAGATACAATATCATCGATTTGTCCATTAGTTTTTCTAATTTCAATTGTCGGATCAAGTAAACCTGTGGGTCTAATTATTTGTTCCACATACTTATTGTCAGTAAGTTCGAGTTCGTAATCACCAGGTGTTGCTGATACATAAATAACTTGATTAATTTTATCCCGAAATTCTTCAAAACGAAGAGGCCGATTATCAAGAGCACTGGGCAGCCTAAAACCATAATCGACAAGTGTTTGTTTACGCATCCTATCCCCATTAAACATTGCCTTTACTTGGGGTATAGTTACATGTGATTCATCGATTACTAATAAATAATCTTTAGGAAAGAAATCCATAAGAGTTGTTGGAGTCTCTCCTGGGCCTTTTAAAGCTAAATGTCTTGAATAATTTTCAATGCCACTACAAAAGCCTGTTTCACGAAGCATTTCAATATCATAATTAGTTCTTTCTTTTAATCTTTGTTCCTCTAAAAGTTTGTTTTGCGAGTGTAATTCCCCAAGTCTTTCATGAAGTTCATCTTCAATATTTTTAAGAGCTTTTTCCATTGTTTCTTTGCTTGTGACAAAAAGTGATGCTGGTGAAATAATAACTGTCTGTTTATTCTTAACGACTGCCCCCGTTAATGTATCAAATATGTATAAAGATACTATCTTATCATCTTCAATTTCAATTCGAATTGCATTTTCCTTTTCATTGACAGGAACGACATCAATTTGGTCCCCTCTTACTCTAAATGTACCCCTATGAAAATCAAAATCAGTTCTTTCATAAGTCATGTCAACCAAACGATTTAATATTTTATTACGTGAAAAGGTATCGCCGACATTTAAAACTAACATGTTATTTTCATAATCTTCTTTTTGGCCAATATTATAAATACAAGACACACTTGATACGACAATAACATCATCAAAATTGATAAGTGCTGATGTAGCTTTATGACGAAGTTCATCAATTTCATCATTTATTGATGAGTCTTTTTCAATATATGTATCTGAGGATGGCACATAGGCTTCTGGTTGATAATAATCGTAATAACTAACAAAATATTCAACATGATTTTCGGGAAATAATTCTTTAAGTTCAGCATATAGCTGCCCTGCTAAGGTCTTATTATGAGCAAGAACTAACGTGGGCTTACCCGTTTTTTCAATAACATTAGCAATTGTAAATGTCTTACCGGTTCCTGTTGCACCCAAAAGAACTTGGTCTTTTTTACCAGAATTTAAACCACTAACAAGCTCTTCGATAGCTTTTGGTTGATCACCACTTGGTTTATAATTTGATACAAGTTTAAACATAGGCATTCTTCTCTTTTCATCAATTGATTTTATCATTTATTATTATTTAACACAAGAAAATCTATTATTCCACTTCTTTTAGTTTTTCAAGGATTTTAACCATAGCATAGGTATCTAATTTACAATATTTAAGTAGATTGTTTCTTAAACTATCTAATTCTTTTCCACTTAAATCTTGCATCATAAAATACGCATTCATCGCTTCAGAGCCATTATGAACTTCCTCTAGGTTGTGATAATCAAGTTCAGGATCATCAGGAAATAATGCAGGTAAAACATATTTAATTGAATATGAACCAGCCATCTTACCATTATAATAATCCATATTATAAAAAGGAACCATTAAATCTTTCATATTGTCATGAATATTCATAAGATGCTTCTTTAAATCCGGATAAATATTTGCTAAACGCTTAATGACACTTTTTTCAAAATTCATATTATAAGCTAGACTGCATACATCCATAGGAATATCCTCACATAGTTTTTCAGCGAGTGTTCTTCTTGGGTCTACCCCAGGATATGCTAAAAATTCTTTATGTTTTAGTTCATCATTTTCAATGTAATGAAGAGAATATTGAAATGGTACTTGCTCATATGGTCTTTGTTTATCAAGCGAAGGAATAACTTCTTGAAAAGTTTCAAAATCTAAAAAATATAAAGGATAAGAAAG
>DBWT01000056.1 GCA_002309035.1 Caryophanales bacterium UBA1231
CAAGCGTTTTGTTTTACTTATTTTAAGATTAATAATTTTAAGTAAAACAAAAAGTCCATTAAACTAATTGACATTTTACATAATTATTGAGTTATCATTACATTCTTATTTTTAAACTGCATTATTTACTATTCAGTCAATGATTCTTTGATATGCTTTCTTTCCACAATGAAGACATCTAATTCTAAAATAATGGCCAAAATGAATTTCAAACATAACTCTCACCTCTGATTATGTTATACACTTTTTTATAATGAGTATCAAGTGTTTTGTGCACTTTTTTATAGGGAGTTTTTGACATATTTCGCACTTTTTTGTTATATGTGTACATTATAATCTAATATATGTTATACTGATTTTTTTCCGCTATATTTCCACCATTATCTCTTATTGGTTCGAGTCCCATCAGAACCTAACATTCGAAACCCGTAAGTTAATAGTTCGAGTCCGTGGTCAGTCTCCTTAGGTATTTAAATCTAAATATTTCATAAATGTATAAAAAATAGGATATTCTAACCAAAACTAGCTAAAACACCCTCTATAAATAAAAAATAGATCCTCTTTTCAGAAGAACTATAGATTTCAGAAAATGGTGAAAACAACGAGATTCGAGCTGATTATAATCAGTATGTTTCCCAATACAGATGTTTTTAATAGTTTCAACCCTACGTTGCGACTACAAAAAGTCTCGTTTATTTTTTAAATAAAAAAAGACCACTTTTAGGCTTCATACCTAAAAATGGTCGATTTTTCTTCATTTTAAGCTTATTTTTGACTAAAATTACTTATTTTCTCTCGAGACAAACGACAGTTTCAACGTGTGCTGTATTAGGGAAAAGATCAAAAGGTTGGATAAATGAGATAATATAATAGTTTTTTAATATTTCTAAATCACGAACTTGTGTATGTGGATTGCATGAAACATAAATGATTTCTTTTGGTTTTAGTTTAATGAGACTTTGAAGAAACTCATTGGTTGCTCCACTTCTTGGTGGATCCATAATAACACAATCAATGGTTTCTTTTTTAGCTGATAGATTAACTATGAATCTTGTCGCATCCTCATTAAATATTTTAACATTTTTAATATCATTGGTTTTAACATTGTTAAGGGCTTGATTACAAGCTTCGCTTTCTAGTTCAACCGATATGACTTTTTTCACATATGGGCTGACCCCAATCGAAATTGTTGATGTACCAGAATATGCATCTAAAACCGTTTGATAGTTTTTGTTCTTGATTGAATCTACAATTTCTTGATAAAGTGATGCTGTAATAAAACGATTGATTTGGTAAAAAGATTTAGAAGATATTTGGAATTTAAAGCCTAAGAGTTTATCTGTAATATATCCTTTACCGTACAATACTTTATTAACTTTACCTAAGACATGAGTTGTATTAGTTGGATTGATGTTTTGAACAATCGTTTTAATGTTTTGATTAGCTTTTGTTAAAGCCTTAACAAAATTACTTGATCCTTTTAAAATTTCATCTTTTGTCACAATCACAACCATGATTTCTTTTGTTGTTGTTGATTTAACTAAGATATGTTTAATTGTTCCAATGTTTAGTTTTTCATTGAAATATGAATAATGAAATTTATCAATTAGTTCTTTAACTTGTTTTTGAACTTTTGATATTTCTTCATCTTCTAAAAGGCATACATCAACAGGAATGATGTGATGAGAATGTTCTTCGTAAATACCTGTAACAGCTCTTTTGTTATCATACCCATAAACCATTTGACTTTTGTTACGGTAGCTGAATTCCTTTTGATATTTAATTGGTAAAACTTTATTATCACATTTAAGACCTTTAAAAAGATTTTTGACCATTTGTTCTTTTTGTGATAACTGATAGTGGTAATTCATGTGTTGTAAACTACAACCACCACAAACATTAAAGTATGGACATTTTGGTTTGATTCTGTTTTCTGATGGATTAATGATACTATTTAATTGAATCTTTGCTTCTTTTTCATTGATGGAAACATCAACAGTTTCACCCAAAATGACTTTATTTAAATAATACTTTTTGTTGTTTTTAAGATATTCAAAAGTAAATTCATCATTTAATTTATCAATTGTGATTTTCATTCCATTACCCTCAATATTGCTGCTTTCAAGTAAAGATTTTCCATACCAGGAATGTTAATAGGATGATCACTAGCTTGAATATGTAAATCAACAATCGTGCATTTCTTATGTGCTTTAATAACTGATTCTTGTAACATCTCTAAGAATAAATCTAAAGTAAGCAAACCAGAACAAGAGAAAGTCATTAAATAACCACCATTTCTAACCTTTGATAAAGCAAGGGTATTTGCTTTAATATATCCTTCAATCGCTGATTTTAGTTTATCTTTGTTTTTGACTAAAGCAGGTGGATCTAAAACAATAAAATCATATTGTTTATCAGTTTGTTCTAAAAATGAAAACATGTCTTCTTTGACAATTTCGATTGTTTCATTTTCTAAATTGTTGATTTCAAGATTTCTTCTAAGTTTTTCTAAGACTTTATCTGAAATATCAACTGAAGTTAAAGACTTAGGATGACTCTTTAAGATGTTTAAAGAAAAGCCTCCTGTATTACAGCATAAATCTAATACATCTTTATCTTTTGTATAAAGACTTGCTTTTAAACGATTATCTTTTTGATCAAAAAAATGACCTGTTTTTTGTCCATTTTGCACATCTATTGAATATTTAATGTTATTTTCTGTAATAATGATTTCTGATGGAATTATGCCATAACTTCTGATTTCATCTTCTAAACCTTCTTTATGACGAGATAAGCTAATGCTTCTTTCGAGAATAGCTTTAGGTTGTAATAGTTTTTGAAGAAGGGGAATAATGGTATCTCTTCTTTTATCCATGCCTTTTGTTTCAAATTGAACTACTAAATAGTCTTCATATTTATCAACAATTAAGCCTGGTAAATAATCACCTTCAGAAAAGATTAAACGACAAGCATTGATGATTCCAAGGTTTTGACGGTGGGCAATAGCATCAAGAATCCTTTTTTCAAAAAAAGCACTATCTAGTGCTTCTTTTTTTAATGTTAAAATACGAACTAAGATTTTAGAATTGAAATTGATGTATCCAAGTGCAACAAAGTTACCTTTGGAATCATTTACTTCAACAATTAAATCTTCTTGAAGTTCGCCTTTTATTTCTTTAACCTCATTGTTGTAAATCCACGGAAAACCATTAAGAATATTCAATTCTTCGTTTGGTTTTAAGATTACTTGCATGATAATGATTTCTCTCTTTCATTGTTTAAATAATCGATAACTAAAACATAATCCATGACTGCTTTGACATTTTCAGGATATAGTCTAAAAATACATTCTTCATTAGGTATTTCAAAACGACGTCCTGGGTCAAATGGTAATTGTGTGATACTTTCTTGATTGAATGTGAAGACTTTATCTTCGCCATCAATTGTTATTTGATATTTGAATTCATCTTTTGAAAGTGTTACAAGACCTTCACCAATTTCTTCAAATTCTTTTTGATTGAACATATTAGATAAAAGCTTAGCTTTTGTTTGGAAGACTTTACCATTTAGATAGTCTTTACCAAATTCTGTTCTTTGCCAATCATATAATTCAGGTAACATTGTGAACTTAAACGATTCATCATTTGAAGTCAAGAAACCATATTGGTCCATACCAATTTCTAAATGGCATTCATCACAAATGATTTTACCATCGTGGTAGCTAAATGAATGAAGTTTACCACATTTAGGACATTTGATAATGACATTTTCTAAACCCCAAATGTTATTTTTACTTTTAATCTTTCTCTGCATTTTCAATTGATCTTCATATTCACGAACATCAAGAGCCTTGCATACTCTTTCATAGATTTCATCATCAGTTAAATTTGGTAATTCTTCTTTTGAAAGAATTGTTAAAAAGTTAGTTTCCATTGGGCATTTACGTTTTGATTTTTTATTACGCCACTTAGGGAATGTTAAATAAACACCTCTTGTTTGTAAAGCCAAAACATCAACTTTGCACATTCTGATGAATTTCACAACAGAACGAGCAATAAATGGTGAATTACCATCAATTGTTGTTTGTCCCGCAGGTGCAATCACTACTACTTGATTTTGTTCAAGTGTGTTTTTCATGTTGCGGATGGCTGAAATATCAGGTTTAAATTGATCTTTACTAATAGAACGAGATAATTTCAAAACAACATTTAAAGTCTTGTTTAAGAAAAATGAACTTGCTAAAACATAAGTACATCTTCTATAACCCGTAGATGCTTTAATAACATAATGATCTTTATTAGAGTAATGCGTATAAAATAATAAACATCCACCTTTATGTGCTTTTAAGACTTGACGGTGAGCTTTAAAACGATAAATGATTTTTAAATATAATAATGAGACAGTTGTGAAAAATAAATTAGCCCATATTGGCAATTTGAAGTTTTTTTGTTTTTTCTTCTTTTTCATACAAACTCCTTTACTTGATTATATTATACATCAATTTAGTTTATTTTTCATTAAAAAAGAAAAGCACGAGATTTCAATCTCTCGTGCAACTCTTTTATTTAAGTGGATTTTCAATTACTGTCTTATTGACATCATATACACGTTCATAACCTGCATATTCACCATTGCTTGTAAGATATGCGGTACGATCAAATGTTGTGATGACATAGTTTTCGATAGCACAATGAATATCAGTTGTATAAATGCCTTCATTGATGCGTGCTGTTAAATCAAGATTACCATTTTCTAAATCAAAAACAGTAGCATTGAATTCACCCTCAACCATATAATTCAAATAGTTAAGAAGATTACCTGAGACAATATCGAAATAACTATAGTATTCGTCGAATGTTATTTCTTTTGTATCTGATTTAAAGCCATCATAAACAACATGAGAATAATACTTACCATCTTTTTGAACAGCATAAATATCAACTTTACCATAGTGTTCCATTTGACCACTTTCATTCATTATTTCGATATCTTCATAGTGAAGTTCTGAAATCAATTGTTCGAAGTCCATCTTACCAACAACCTTTTGTTCGCCAAGTTGACCTTCATCAGAGAAGTTTCGGAAAACATTTGGTGATGTAACAATGCTGAAGAAGCTATCTAAAGCATCTTGTTGAACCATTTTATCGCTCTTTTGCCAATTGATCTCTTCTAAATCTGTTTGATTGATCTTTTCGATTAAGTAATCATTAATTCCCATTGATGTAATATCATCTTGTGAAATGACGATTTCAAAATCGCCACTCTTAATATGGAATTCATTGTTTTCTGGATCAAATGATAATAATTCAACATCTTCACCGATATTTTGTAAGATGTAATTAATGAATGATTCTAAATCAGTAAAAGCAAATTGATTGTTGCTGATTTCAATCTTATTGTCATTTAATGAATTGATATAATAGATTTTATTATCTAATGATAGATAAGATTTAGAACCTTCATCATCATTTTTAACAATTAAACCATTTTCAAAATCAAATTGATATGTTTCATTATCTTTTGTTAAAGTTAAATTGTTGATATTTAAATGTGATAATAATTCAACTAAATAATATGGAAGTTGTTGTTTAAATACTTCTTCATCGCTTGAATATTGAACTTTTGGTAAATTAACTTTTGTTCTACCGATTGATGAGAATTCAATCTTCATAACAGTTGTTGTAAAGTTCAAATAGAATAGTGAACCTTTTTGAACAACCATTTCAAATCTTGTAATGTTTCCATATTTAACTGATGGAATATTAGTTCCCACAATGTGGAGGTTATTTTTGAAAGTACTATAATCAAGACATTCAAAATGTTTTAAATCAACAAAAGCTAAAAGTGTTGAAAGCAGTTTTTCAATATCAATTAGATTATCATCATACTCTTGAGATGTAACTAACATTAATTCATCAGTTCCATCAGTAACTTGATAATATGTATTGTTTTGAAGCATGAAGTAATTAGCTTCTTCATTTAATTTCTTGAAATATTTACGACTATCAAGAGCTAAACGATATTCAACATCAGCATCAGTTGAAACTGATTTAAGTGTTAAATTATTGATGTTGGTATTTCTAATGACATTATTAACCATCTTGAAATACTTTTCACTATTTGGAAAACAAGTGTAGTTTTCAACACGATACTTTGGCATTTCGATTGTTGTTTCATTAAAGTCAGAAATTTCAAAGACTTTTTTGTAGCGACCTGCATCAAAATCTAAATAAGTAATGTGATTGTTTTCAACTTTAAAATTAACAACTGTTCTTAAACCATCGATATAATAGTTTTTAATATAATATGTGCCATTGGATTCATCAAAATGTGTTTTTAAGTAATCAACAGTTAAGAAATCTTTAAGATTCGTAAACATCATATAAAGTGATTTGTCAGTTGTAATCGCATGTGCTAACCACTCACCATCGATGTTGTTGATTTCATACATTTGAACACCAGCTAGGTATTCTAAATATACAATATCATCTTCTGTTTCATAAGATGCTTTTAAGCTTGTGATTTTTTCTTTATCAAAATTACCATCAATTTTAATAGTTTGAACTACAACATCTCCTAGTGGATATGAAGTTGTAACTTTAGCTTTGAAATTAGTATCAGGAACATTGACTAATCTTTCAAGTTCAGCTTCAGTTAATGGTTTATATTTACCATATTGACGTCCATCTTCAATACCACCTGCATTGTTCGCGCAAGCAAAAACAAAGATGCTTAAAAGACATAGAACAATAATAGATAATAATCTTTGTTTATTTTTCATAATAATTTACTCCATCTTATATATTTTAACACATTTTAAAAATAATCATCCTATTTGTGTATTTTTAAATAGCTTTACCACTAAATTGTGTATTATATAAAGTCGCATAGATACCATTTTTCAATAATAGCTCATGGTGATTACCTATTTCTTTGACTTCACCATGGTCCATAACAACAATCTTATCAGCATCTTGAATAGTTGATAAACGGTGAGCAATAATTAAGCTTGTTCGATCTTTCATCAAATTAACCATCGCATCTTGAATATGCTTTTCTGTTCTTGTATCAACACTTGATGTTGCTTCATCTAAAATCAAAATCTTTGGTTTTGTGATTGTAGC
>DBWT01000044.1 GCA_002309035.1 Caryophanales bacterium UBA1231
GATGAAGAAATTAATAAAGTTTGTTCTCTTAAGTTTAATACTAAGTTTACAAGATTTAAAAAGATTGAAGTCAAAGGCGATAAAGCAATTCCACTATATAAGTGGTTAATTACGCAAAATGAGAAAAATAAACCAGTTTCAATCAAGTGGAATTTCACAAAGTTTTTAATTAATCGTAAGGGTGAAGTAGTTGGCCGTTTTGGTCCAGCGGTTAAGCCTGAAGCATTTAAAGAAGAAGTTCGGGCAGAACTTAATAAATAAGGATAATGAATATGAAAAATGTATATGATTTTTGTGTTAAAACGCGTAGTGGTGGAATGGTAAATTTATCAGAATATCAAGGCAAAGTCTTACTAATTGTCAATACCGCAACCGGTTGTGGCTTTACACCACATTATGAACCACTTGAAGCGATGTATAAAGAATTTAAAGACAAAGGTTTTGAAATCCTAGATTTTCCATCTAACCAATTTGCTAATCAAGCACCGGAAAGCGATGATGAAATCCACGAATTCTGTACTTTAAAATTTGGTACGGAGTTTCCTCAATTTGCTAAAATTGATGTTAATGGTGAGACTGCTGATCCACTATTTGCCTATCTTGCAACAGAAAAACCATTTAATGGTTTTGGCAAGGGCTTAAAAAATAAAATGCTTGAAAAATATGCTAATATGAATAATAAACAATTTGGTGATAAAGCTTATATTAAATGGAACTTTACTAAATTCTTAGTTGATAGAAGTGGGCAAGTAGTTGAACGTTTTGAACCAACTGTTGATATGAATGAAGTCAAAGAAGCAGTTCGTAAATTGTTATAAGAGGTTAATCATTGATGAAATATGGTGAATCGACCTTTGATATTCTCTATTTATTATTTGCTATTATTAGTGGAATAATTTTACTAATCAAAGGTAGTAATAAAAATAGTAAAATGATGGGTGTTGCAACACTAGTTTTAGGACTGGGTGATGCTTTCCATCTTGTACCAAGGGTTTTAAACTACTTTATAGATGCCGATTTTAGTTTATATCTTGGGGTGGGTAAGCTTGTTACTTCCATTACAATGACCATCTTTTATGTATTATTATATTGTATTTGGGTTAGGGTGTTTGAAAAGCGGCCAAATAGATGGCTATCAATTATTGTTTTATCACTGGCCCTAATTAGAGTTATTCTATGTATGTTCCCCGGCAATGGTTGGCTAAGTAACAGCGATAACATCGCATGGGGTATCATTCGTAATATTCCATTTGTTATTTTAGGTGCTTCTATTTGTTATTTGTATTTTAGAACAAGAAAAAATAACAAAGCACTTCAGATGATGTGGCTATTAATCTTATTATCATTTGCATTCTATATTCCGGTCGTTGTGGGGGCCAGTAAAGTACCACTACTTGGGATGTTAATGTTACCTAAAACAATCATGTATATCTTGATGATTGTCAGTTTTATTGTTTATACTTTCAAGACTCCAAATGAAGACTTTAACTAATGTTAAAGTCTTTTTTAAAACTTTAAAAATTTTTTTCAATAACTTGAATAATTTTTAATAATATGTCATAATAAATAAGTAATACGAAGGAGGAAAAAAGATGAAGATTAAAAAACTGGTATTTTTATTTTTATGTTTATTCGTTTTTGCTTTGACTTCTTGTGAAGGCTTTGGTGGCGGTGAAACAGCCGAAAAAACTGGTACTGTTGTTTTAGAAAATGATGGTATCTTTGAAGGTGGTAAGGTTGAATTATCAGCAGTTGGCGAATTAAAAGTTGGTACAATTGTTAATATCAATGCAATGCCAGAAGAAGGTTATCTTTTAGATGAAATCTTAATCAATGGTAAAGTTTCATTAATTGATAGATTCGCTGTTACCGAAGGTGAAACAACTGTTTCTGCAACCTTTAAAGAAGTAACTTATGGTGATGTATCAATTACTTGTGGTCCTAATGGTAGAGCAAATCTATCTGAAAGTGGTCCAGTAGTTGTAGGTACAAGAGTTGAAATTGAATATATACCTGAAGATGGTTATGAATTAGACAAGATTATGTTTAATGATGAAGAACTTTCAGGTAATAGTTTTATTGTTGTTGATGGTATTAATAAAGTTGAAGTAACTTTCAGAGAAAAAGTTGATTCAGAAAAAGTATTATTAATCAATTCAACAAACTTTAGTTCACTTGCCTTTATGGTATATACGAATGTTGTACCAAATCAATCATATCCAAATGAATTTACTTGTTCAAAAACTAATGGTGCTATTACATCAACTGCTTTTGAAAAGATTACGAAGATTGTTATTGTTACCTATAGTAATAATGGTGTCCTAACTGTTAAAGATTCTTCAGGTAACGTTGTCAATGCATCTTCAACGACAACAAATCTAAATTATAATAATGCTAAAGAATATGAATATTTATTCGATGAAGATTCATCATTTACAATTGAAAACTTAAGTTCAACAAATGTTTACTTCTTTGAATTAAATATTTATTATAAAGGCGAATTAAACGGTGAAGTTCCATTTATTGAAATTGATGGTAAGATTGATATTAATAGTGAATCATATAATCAAGATACAAGAATTAGTTGTGAAAACATCGCTGAAAATAATGGTTTAATCTTTAATCCTTCTTCAATTATTTCTGCATCTAATCTTGATCACATTGTTAGTATTGAAATAATTGGTGCTTCAGGTGTCTTAAGTGTATATAAGACTGATGGCACTGAACAAATCAAAGTTGATGGTGAATACTTAAGTAATTTAGGTAAATATCGTTATAGTTTTGTCGATTACTATGGTGGTTTTATTATTAAGAATGAAACGGAAAGAGCAATCAGTGTTGACCAAATCTTAGTTGTTTATGACCACAGAACTGGTGTTATCAATGATGTTACCATTGAAGAAGCTGTTCAAATTGCTAAAGGCTTAAGATCTGGTCAAACATCAGAAGATGTTTACCGAATCACTGGTATCATTACTGCAAACAATGGTACGCAAGTAACAGTTTATCAAGGTGATAGCTATATCGTTGCTTTCTCAAGCGATGTTGTTGAAAATATGAATGTTGGTTATACTGTAACTTTAGTTGGTCAATTACAAAACTACTATTATAAGTATGAACTAGTTAATTACTATGTTGAATCATATGTCGAAGCAACATATTCACTTACTTTAGTAGACGCTGAAAATGGTAGTTTTGAAGTTAGTAAGACTGAAGACTTAAGTTATGGTGAACAAATCACCATTACTGCAACACCAGCTGAAGGCTACTATGCCGCATTCGCTTCTATCAACGGACGTCGTTATAAATTCAATGGTAATACTGTTAAAGCAACTGTCTTTGGTGATGCTAATGTTAGTGTTGTATTTAAACTTATTGGTGAAGAAGAATCACCACTTGGTTCTGATATCTTCACAATTCATAGCCTAGAAATGAATGGTACTTATGG
>DBWT01000086.1 GCA_002309035.1 Caryophanales bacterium UBA1231
AAAATCTATCATATATGTCAAGAAAAAGATACTCTTTTTATAAAAAATAATAAACTTTAATAAACATTATTCGTAACGTATCTATCGTTAACGTCTTATATATTATACTCTTTTTTAAATGTAAAGTCAAAATTAATGCATTAACTAATTAAACAAAAAATAAGGAAATGATTAAGTTAAATCATTTCCTTATTTATATATAGAATTTATTTTTTTAAGAATGCTTTATAAGCAAGATATGCTTCATAAACATCTGCTTTAGAAACAATTTCCATAGGTGCATGCATGTTAAGAACAGGAATACCAGCATCAACAACATTCATATTATAGTTACCTAAAATATAAGCAATTGTTCCGCCGCCACCTTGATCAACACGACCTAATTCAGCAGTTTGGAAACAAACATTGTTAGAGTCCATCGCATCGCGAACCCAAGCAAAATATTCTGGATTAGCATCATTAGAACCGCTCTTACCACGTGAACCAGTGAATTTATTGAAAACAATACCTTTACCAAGATATGCTGAGTTCTTCGCTTCATTAACACCAGGGAATAATGGATCAAATCCGGCTGAAACATCACTTGATAACATCTTAGTATTTTCAAAAGTTTTACGTAGATTTAATAATGATGCTTCTGAACTTAATGCTAATAATCTTAAAATAGCATTTTCAAAGAAAACAGAATGAGCTCCTGTTGCACCAACAGAACCAATCTCTTCTTTATCAACTAAAATACAACATGATGTATATTCTTGTGGTTCACTATCAATAACAGCCATCATTGAAGTATAAGCACAAACACGGTCATCATGACCATATCCAGCAACCATTGAAAAATCTAGTCCATAATCACGAGCTGGTCCAGCTGGAACAACTTCAATTTCAGCAGATAGGAAGTCTTCTTCTTCAAATTGATATTTTTCTTTTAGAATTCTTAGAACATTAGCTTTAACAGCATCTTTTTCTTCACCTTTTAGAGGCATTGAACCAACTGTTACATCTAAATCTTCACCTTCAATAACACGAGCTGCTGTTTTTTGAAGTTGATCAGCAGATAAGTGAATTAATAAATCGCCAATACCAACCACTGGATCATTAGGATCATCACCAATTTGTACATCAATAGTTTGGCCATCCTTTTTGATAACTACGCCATATAAAGCAAGTGGAATAGTAACCCATTGATACTTTTTAATACCACCATAATAGTGAGTATCAAGTAAAGCAAAAGATTGTGATTCATATAAAGGATTTTGTTTAACATCTAGTCTAGGTGAATCAATATGAGCACCTAATACTCTTAATCCATCTTCAATTGGTTTTGAACCAATATTGAATAGAACAATATTCTTATTTAAATTAGTTAAATAAAGTCTATCACCTGGCTTAACTGCTTTCACATCTAACAAATTCTTGTAACCAGCTGCTTCAGCAATCTTCACTGCTTCTTTTACGCACAGTCTTTCTGTTTTACATTTACTTAAAAAGCTAATGTATTTTTTGTTAAAATTCATAATTTCATTGATTTTTTCTTCACTAGCTTCTTTCCAAACATTTTTTGAATACATAATTAGTCCTCCTTATTAATTTTGAATTCGTATGTTCTTTTTAATTCATTCATGCCCATCTTTTCATAAAAACATAAAGCATTGATGTTCTTTGAATAAACATTCAATAATATACTATCACATTTATTTTTAATTGCATAATCTTTTGCATAATTAAATAATTTATCACCTATACCTTGATGGCGATATTGATAATCAACACAAAGATCATCGATAAATAAAAATCTTCTCGTCTTTTGATTATTTGTTTCTTTTTCATCTTGAATTAAGCAAAATAAATGACCTACAACTTTATCATCTAAACAAAAGACAAATATTTTAATGATTTCTTCTTTAATTATTTTTTCTAGTTCATCTTTAGAATACTTTACCGAATTTTCTTTAAATAAATGAGGTAAAGCATCATAGTGAACATCTAATACTTGATGTAATAGATTAATAATATCATCAAGATCTCGTAATTCAGCTTCTCTAATCATCTAAAATCACTTCTTCTTTATTTAAAATCGCATCAGCAAACAATTCACCAAGTTTTAATTCTGAAAGTGCATCATAATGAGCAAGGTCAGGTGAATTAGTTGGTTCTTGGTCGTAAGTTAAACCTGCGCCAATTGTATCAATCAAAATATTAAATGGTGATAGACTAGCAAATTGTTCCTTAGCTTCATTTATTTCTTGATATTTCGTCCAAAAAATACTGTCTGAAATAAATGCATCAATAAAATATAGACCATATTTTGTATAAGGTGCTAATTCAGCTCTTAAGCCTTCAACAAATGATGATAATTCATCAAAATATCTCGTTTCTAAACCATCAAAACAATCGCTCTCACCTTGCATAAAGCAAATATCAGTAACAATCGGATGATAATTCAAATCTTCTAAGCGTTTGATTGAATCTTTAAAGAAATTTAGAAAGCCATCATACAATTGACCATTACCATCAGCATGATGATACCAAAGTGTTCCTAGTGCCGTACCACCCCATGTATACTTGATAATCGCAATCTTTCGATTCAAACTCTTATTGAAAATCTTAGCCATGCCAAGTTCTGGCCCAAAATAATCAGTATTAGTACCATAACCCATCGTCACTTTCACAAATTTATTGCTGATATTTTGTCCATCAACACTATAATCGATAAAAACATTGTTCAAACCTTTTTTCAATAGATTATATTCTTCATCATCTAGTTGATCTAAATAGCTAACACGTGAACAGCCAGAAGCATTAGATTGACCAAGCAAAATAATGACTTCGATATCTTCACCATTTCCCTTTGGCATCTTTTCACCTTGCTTAAAACAACCAAATAACGAGAACATTAATGATAAAATAACAACACTTAAAAAGATTTTAATGACTTTCATGTTCAATCTCCTCATATATTTTTACCGCAGTCTTATGCATAAAATTGATATCTTCTTCTTTGACATCTTTAATCTTTCTTATTTTAGGTCCACCCCATAAATTAAAAACCTTAGGGCATACCCATTCTAAATAATGTAGTTCATCATCGAGTTTTCCAATTAATACTTTTGATGCTTTTTTAGCTGATGGAAACAATATCTTAATACCCAACGTGATAAACCAATTAATTAAACGATGATAATGATTAGTAATATTAGTATAGACAATTCCTGGATGTGAAATAACTAATCTTGAATCATTTTCCATCTCTTTATAAACAGAAAACATTAAAAAACGTTTAGAATTACCATAAATCCTATTTATCTTTGTGTGATGAGAATAATCGATATCTTCATCAATTCTTTCAGCAAATTTATAAGCGATACTTCCAATAACTAAAAACTTCTCAATTGATTGAATTTTCTTTAATCTTTTAAGCATATAGAATTGCGTAATAAAATTTACTTGAAAAATATTATTATAGCCTAATTCAAGCTGTTTGATTGGTACATTATAGATAGCAGCATTTAAAACAACGATATCAACATGTGTGTTTTCAAGATATTCACATGCCTTTTTAACATCATCAATACTTGTTAAATCCATTTGAAAAAAGCGAATATTAATATTATCATTAATTGCTTTTAATTCTTGAATTTGTTTATCTGTTTTTTCTTTATTACGATTTAAAAGAATTAAATCATAACCTTTCTCAACAAATCTTTTGGCCATTTCTGAACCTAAGCCACCAGTTGAGCCAGTTATCACAACGACTTTATTCATAATATTATCCTTATATTATATATTTATGATTATTTATTTGAAAAATACGACCTTTTTTGTTAAAATTGAAACAATAGAGGTAATATATGGAATATTCAGTTATTAAATTCAATGATAATCTTTATCATTTCCGTGATCCATTAGGTGTTTGCTTTTCAATCATTAAAGGTTCAAAAAAAGCAATCGTAGTAGATACGGGCTATGGAATATTTGATGTCAAAAAAACAGTTGAAGAATACATCACAACACCTTATATTGTCATCAATACCCATGGTCATATGGACCATACAGCCGGAAACTTTCGCTTTGACAAAGTATACGTTCCAAGCAAAGATTATGACTTATTTATCGAACATAATTCAATCAAGAGACGGACAAAAAACATTCAAGAAGCTCTGCTCCGAGATTTATTACCGGATGGTTTCGATAAAGATGAATACATCAATCAACCAACCAATAATTCTTTTCCTATCGACTGTGGTCAAACAATTGATTTAGGTAATCTTCACGTTGAAATCATTCCGATGGAAGGTCACACCAAAGGTTCTATTGGTCTTTTAATCAAAGAACTCAAGATATTATTAACTGGGGATGCGGCAATCCATGCTATATGGATGTTTTTGAAAGAATCAACAGATCGAAACACCTATATTAACATGCTAAAGCGCGTTAAACAACTCGATTTTGACTACTTTGTGACAGGCCACTTAATGGAAATGTATCCTAAAAAGTATTTTGATTATTATATTGAAGTTGCTAAAAATGCTACTCCATCTAATTCGAAACCAACATCATATGGTGATTTTGGCGACAAAAACACTTTTGAATATGTCGAATTTCATGAAGGAGTAAGATTTGCTTTTTGTTATCAAGAACCAAAGGAATATTAGAAGAATCAGTTCTTCTAATATTTTTATTTATGTAATAGACAAACAACGGTCTCAACATCTGCTGTTTGTGGGAACATATCAAGTGGTTGAATTGACATAATAACATAATTACTCATCAAGTGAGTACAGTTTTTTGCAAGCGTAGCAGGATTACAAGAAACATAAATAATCTTTTGAACTGGATTATCTTGTAAATATTTAATAACATTTAAGTCTAGTCCTGATCTTGGTGGATCAACAATCACAACATCAGGAGTCCAGCCTTTTGCTTTAAAAGTATGTAGATGTGGAAGTAAATTACCAAAATAAAAGTCAACATTATTAGCTTTATTTTCTAAAGCATTTTCTTTAGCATTTTCAATGGCTTGTTTATTAGTATCAATGCCTTTAACACTTTTAACATATTTGCTAACATATAAACCAATTGTTCCAACACCACAATATGCATCTAAGACATTTTCATGACCTTTAAACTTACTTACACTAACAACATAATCATATAATTTCTTTGTTTGTTCAAGGTTTAGTTGGAAAAATGATGCAGGTAAAATATTAAAGCGATAATCACCAATAGCTTCTTTGATATTATCTTGACCAATAATTTTAATTGTTTTAGTATTAAGTGTTTCTAAGCCATCAGGATCACTATTAATTGAATAGAAAACACTATTAACATTTTCTAAATCGATTAACTCACCAGCAATCTTAATTGTTCTTTTATCTTCCTTATATAATATAAGCGTTACTTGAATTTCTTTTGTAAGCTTTGAACTTCTGACAACGATATTTCTTAGAACACCTTCTTTTGTTCTTGGATTATAAGCAATAATCTGTGCTTTAGAAAGGACTTGACAGATTTGTTGAACACACTTTCTAATATCTTCTCTTTCAATAAGGCAATCATCAATATAAACTAATGAATTAGCATTTTCTTCATATAAGCCAGTGACGATTTTTTCACCATCGTATCTAACTGGAAGTTTTGTTTTATTACGATAGTGCCATGGATTTTCCATACCGATAACATCTTTAAAAATGACAGGATTTAAATCCTTTGGATAATATCTTTTAAATGCTTCTTCAACTAAGAATTTCTTGATTTTTAAAGAATAATCATAGTTGATATGTTGTAATTGGCATCCACCACAACGTCCATAGTATTTACATAATGGAGTAGTTCTTAATTCAGCATTACTTTTTTTAATTTTAACAAGTTCTGCTTTTGCATACTTATCGTATACTTCTTTTACTCTGACAGTAACTTCTTCACCAGGTATAACGCCATTTACAAAAATAGCTAATCTTTTATAATAGCCAATTCCTTCACCGTTAATTCCTATACGTTTAATTGTTATTAATAATTCTTGATTTTTTGTTAAATTGTTTGCCATATTGTACCTTCAAGAGAACATAAATTTAATTAATTATATCATATAATAAAAAAAAGTATGGATAAATTGCTATCCATACTAATCTAATTTCTGAAAGAGTTTACGACCTCGATGATTTAACCAAACAATTAAAAGTAATTCAAAGATGAATAGAATGGCTAAATAACATAATACAAATACCGCTAATGACATGACTTTTGTTAATACGACAAAATAAATGACAAAGCCAATTGAGAAAAGTGGAATTGGAATAATCATAGTCAAAAAAGAAGATAATGATTGTTTAATAACTTCTTCTTCCCTCTCCCAATGCATTTTAGGAAACTTAAGGTTAATAATGAGTCCTAATGTCGAAGAGACAATTGAAAATGAGAAAGGCACAACTAAAAACATCCAAAAATTATGAATAGTCACAAATGACAACATAAATGGGAATGATACTAATGCGATAATTAAAGATAAAATGATATTAGCTAAAATCTTTGCTTTAAAAATAGTTGTTTCATTAATAGGATTGCCTTTTAAAATCCAAATCTTTGATCCTTCAATTGATATTGAACTACCCGTAATAACAACAGAAGATAAAAGCAAACTGAATATTAAAAGCAATGCGGAATCTTCACTAACATTAGGGATGACACGAAGAAATGCGAAACCTTTCGTAACACCTAAAACTAACGCTGCTACACTAAAACCAAAATAAATAATGCCACCAAAGAAAGTATTTATAAAATAAACTGTACTATTAAAATATTGTTTTAATTCTTTTTTGACTAAAGATTTAGTAATACTACTTTTCTTAAAGTATAGTTTGTCTTGTTTATTTACACGTCCCGTCATTATATGACCTAAACGTTTACTAGCAAGATAAGTAGATAAAACATAGAGTCCGATACTACTTAAAGAAACAATCAATAAAACAAATAAATTATTGTTTAATAAATAATCCATCATTATTTTAATAACAAATATCTTATTTTTAATGTCATCAACTGAACCATGAACATTTGATATTAAACTTTGTGTCCAAAAGTTTAAAACTAAATATGCACATATTAAAATAATTGATAATATTGATTGGAACAATGAAAAACGTTTCATTTTTCGCGAAATGAATGTGAAAAATACACTAAGAATTGATCCAATACCATTACTTAAGAAAGGTAGAATTACTATTAAAGCTAAGCCTCTAATAAGAATCCATGCTGATGCATCTTTCACAAACAAAAGATAAACAATAAAGCTTGGAAGTAAAGCAATTAAGAAAAAAGAAAAGTCAAATAAGTAATTATATAAATTACGTGAAGCAATAATATCACTTTTCTTAATTGGCATAGAAAGCAACATCTCTTCATCTTTTGCTTTATTAGGCGAAACACATCGGAACAATGTAATAAAGAAAAACAAGAGAATTGAAAATGATGATGATGTGAACATTGCTAGTTCATGACCATTTTCAACACCATTTGCTTCAAGTTCCAAACATTGCTTCATTGTAAGAACAGCATTGTTTGTAAAAACATAAAGCATCAAAAGCATAAATAAAACAACAATAAGTACGCCTACATATGCACTTTTGTTTTTGCGGTTTTTAATTAATCGGCCAATAAATCCTTGAAACTGAATTTTTGTTAAAAGCCAAATATTACGCATTACCACTAATCTCCATAAATACATCTTCTAAAGACGCATCTTTTGTTATTTCTTCCATATTACCACTAACTACTAACGAACCATTTTTGATGATCGCAATTTTATTGCATAGTTTTTCAGCAACTTCTAAAACGTGTGTTGAAAAGAAGATAATACCGCCTTCTTCACAAAATTCACGCATACATTGTTTTACCGAAAAAGCCGCTTTAGGATCTAAGCCCACAAATGGTTCATCCATAATAAGAAGCTTTGGATTATGCATAAAGGCAGCAACGAATGATAGCTTTTGTTTCATACCATGTGAATATGATGAAATAGTTTTGCCTAAATCATCATAGATTTCTAACATTGTCGCATACTTTTCTACTTTTTGTTTTCTTTCATTAGCATCTATTTGATAAATATCACCAACAAAATTTAAATATTGAATACCTGTAAGTGAATCATATAAATCTGGATTATCAGGAATAAAAGCAAGTTCTTTTTTACATTCTAAAGGTAATTTCTTAATACTTTTACCAAATATTGTGATATCGCCTCCACTAAAATCTAAAATACCAACCATTGCTTTAATAGTTGTTGTTTTACCTGCCCCATTATGACCAATGAAGGCGAATAAATCGCCTTCATTTAATGTTAAAGATAAATCACGAACTGCTTGCTTTCCACCAGGATATGTGAAACTAAAGTTCTTGATTTCAACCATATTTCACCTAAGCTTCAAGTAATTTTTCTACTTTTTGTAGATTATATAATAAATTATCTAAATTTGAGTTAACAGCATCACGATACATAAAGCCAACATATTCTTTTACTTGAGCACCAACACCTTTAGATGGGTCTAAATCTTGGGCTTCAACTTTTTCAATCAGCTGTCCAATACGTTCTTTAACATTATCTTCTTTAACATAACCTTGAATTTGTTGTAAAGTTTTAACTATATCATTTTGTGATAGCATTAAAGTTTTTTCACGATTATCATTTTTAACTTGTTCTTTTGTATAAATGCCAAAAACAACTAAAATTAAGACTAAAGTAAGGAAAATAACATTAACAATGATTAATGTTGTAAATATAACTGAACTTCTTGGAAGAATAAAAGTAATGATAGCTAAAATCATCATTAAAAGAGCATAAATTAATAATGATAAATCAAGAGGGAAAACACCTCTTTCTTCTTCTGTTCTTTTAACTAATAGTTTAACTAAAATATAAGCCAAGAAAGCAACATTAACAATAATAAAACCTAAATAAAATTGTTTATCAAAAGTTTTATTAACAATTAAAACGATAACATCAAAACAAATGATTATTGCAGCAGCAATAATTGCACCTAACTGAAATTTCTTTTTCATCTTCATATCTCCTTATTTCTTATAAATAATACGTCCGTCACGAATTGTCAAAAGAACATCAAAGTTTTTATTTAAAACTGTAAAGTCAGCAACTTTTCCAACTTTGATACTTCCTCTTTCATGATCTAAACCTAGATTTTTGGCTGGATTAATAGTTGCCATATCGATAACTTTTGTTAATTCAATGCCACATTTTTCATGAACATTTTTAATAGCATCTTTCATCAATAAAACACTACCAGCAAGTGTACCATTTTCTAGTCTTGCTTCTTTGTTTTTAACGATTACTGGTTGACCACCTAATTCATAATCACCATCAGGCATACCTTTTGCTCTCATCGCATCGGTAATCAAAGTAACTTTATCATGTGGTTTATTTTTAATAACTAATTTAATCGCAGGAACACTAACATGAATAGTATCACATATTAGTTCACAATTAAGTTCATCAAATAACATAGCTGAACCTACTGTTCCTACTTCACGATGGTGTAAAGCTTTTTGGGCATTGTATGTATGTGTAACATTTGATGCTCCAGCACGCACAGCTTTTTCACACTCATCATAACC
>DBWT01000023.1 GCA_002309035.1 Caryophanales bacterium UBA1231
TCAGTCCGTTTTAATCAAACTAGTTCTTTTTTCCTTACTTTTTATAATATTCAATTACTAAATCACGCATAATCGTATGAGTGTTTTCGTATTCCACATTATGAAATTCATCATAATATGTTCCATAAAAGACATAATCAATAACGGCAATCTTATAATTCTTATTTTTGTCAATATGATTAAAGTCAAAATCGGAAAAATACAAGTAACTACCATTGTTTTGATATAAACTTTGAAGTTCACTACCTTTTAAATACGTAATAACTACTTCGTTATTAAATGGGAAAACATTGAAGATCGCACCTACAGTAATATTTGATGAAATATAATTACGAACACCTGCAGTATTTAAAATTGCAAGATCAGCATTAAATTCATCTTTCATCACTTTTACAGCAACACTTCCAAGGGAAGATTTAGAAATATAATTAGAATTATATTTCAAAACTAAATCAGCTTCTTCTTTTAAGTATTGGTATTTAGCGAACACTTCATCAAGTGTATGACTTTCCGGATAATTACTTGGATAATAAGTTTTTACTTTATATGAATGATCACTAATTTCAAAGTCAATTTTAATTGCTGTTCGATTTTGGGAAGAGTTTTGGACAACAGGAATTATTCTACTTCTATTACTTAAATCTTCAACAATATATTCATGTGTATGTCCACAAAGAATACCATCCACTTGATAATTACCTGTTAAATCAGCAATTTTTTGATTAAGATTTTCGTCGTAGTCATGAATACTAATTAAAACACTATCACAATTTTGTTCAGTTTTTAATTCTAGAATGTATGATTTAATCAACTCATAAGGATAGACAAAATCATAATCAACAACATTCGGTGCTAAAATCGAACTTTCTTCATTGTATCCAATTAAACCGATAATTCCAACTCTTAAACCATCGATATCTTTAATATAATAAGGTTCTAAGAAATCTACTAATTGATTTGTGCTTTTATCGATAACATTGCAGGCAACAAAAGGAAAATCAGCTTCGCCATTTGTTAAATCACCATCAGCATATTGTCTGATGACATCTAATCCCCAGTCAAATTCATGATTACCAAGAACAAAACAATCAAAATCTAAGGCATTCAAAGCTTCAAGCATGCTTAAACCAAAGACTTTATTTGATTCATAACTACCTTGGAAAGCATCACCATTCATAATTTTAATTGTATTTTCATCTAAATCATCAATTATACTACCAACACGGGCAATCGATGGAAATGATGATTCATAAAAAGCCCCATGTGTATCGTTGATCATGAAAACAGAGTAATTAGTAGGTTTTTCTTCAATTGGAGGATCTACAATAATTGGTGTGTTTTCTTTAACTGTTACTTTAATAAAGCTTAAATCGCTATCTAAGTATTCATCATTATCACTTAGCGCTTGAACCGTAATTGTGTATGTACCAGGTTCAAGTATCGATAAATCATATGAATTAGTGCTAACTCTCATTAATTCATTTTCATTTGCTGAAATAATATATAAGTATGCATCATCGACATATTCCCAGCTTAAAACATTATCTTTAAAACGTAAACGAGGATTATCGATTCTCTTACTTGTGCTCATTAAATCACATGATGCAAGAACCAATAAAATAGTCAAAAGAAATAAACCTTTAAATACTCTTTTCATAATCATCACCTATGATTATTATACTATAAAAGCTACATTAATACTCAATTTTTAATCTATTATTTATTATTTTGATTAAAACATCAGATAAACCAACAATTAAGATAATTATTGAACTATAAGCAATAAGTTTCGCCATATCAAAATCATTTTTAGCTCGGTAAATCAGCATTCCAACACTATTCTTTGTCTGCATAAAGTATTCTGCCATAATCATAACCTTAAACCCAAGTCCTAGTGTCTCTAAAAAGACTAAAAGAATGTGTGGCATTAATAATGGTAAATACACTTTAAAGACTTTTCTAAAAAAACCAATATCTAAGGTTTGTAAATCATCAGTTAAATACCGTGGAATGCTATCAACACCACTTTTTAATGTTTCAACACCTATAGGAAACGTTAAGATAATCGATATACTTATAAGACCCAAAAACTTTTGACGTGAAAAAAGTAAAATAATAAATAAAGATACTGAAATAAAAGGAACAGTCTTAAAGAATGTTGTAATTGGTGTAAAGAAAGAAATAGAATCTTTAAATCTAATATAAAGAATAATAACTATTAAACTTAGTAATAGAGAAACTGATACAGCAATCAACACTCTTAATAGTGTCATTGAATAATCAAATAGATTACTTTTATTTATGCCATTTACGATTTCTTGAAAGATATCAATAATCGATGGGTATAAGAAATTACCTTGCTTTTTAAAACTTAAAATGCTCCAACATAGAATAATTACAAGAATTGTGGTTAAACTAAAACTAATTCTTCTGATAGTAGAATGCTTCATCAGGTAATCTACCTCCGATAGTCTTTGCTAAGCCTAATTCAATTAGTTTAGCAAAATAGAATTCAACTTCGGCTTTATTTAATGGTGAAGTAATAAAGTGACAATTAGGAATAGCTTTTGTAAGTAGTGTTTCATTCATTGATTTAAAGTTAGGATCAACACTAATTACTGCTTTGGCTAAAATAGATGCTTCATTAAACAATGAATTTGAAGCTTCTTCTAATAATTTTTGGAAATCTCTTTTTTCAAGTAAAGATTTTTTCACAAAAATACCTGCTTGAGGAACATTATAATCATCGCCTGCTAGTTCTTTCCAGCATTCAGCAATATCTAAACTATAATAAGTTCCTTTACTTGAAATAATTGTTTTCGATGGCTCAGCACTTAAAATGATATTTTGTGTGCCATTGACTAACATTGAATTAGCTTCGTTAACACCAGAAAGATAAATGATGTTTGGTGTAATATCATAGAACTTTGATAAAGCCTTTAACATAACACCAGGTGTCGCATTTTCATTAAAAGCTACAACATCTTTTCCATCTAATTCAGTAAATGATGAAATAGCTTCAGTTGACATAATATAGAAACCACAACCAACAATTGGTTGATACAAGCAATAATCAAAATCTTCAATTTGATTGTAGAATTTTGCACCCAAATTGACTGGAGCTACAATAATATCATAATTTTGATTTGAAAATGCAGCAGCAAGCGGATCACTACCAGAAACAATTTCAAACTCGACTTTATCGTTATTTTCAACAAATGATGATAATGCGATTGATGGTGAACCTGTTGGCATAATCATAGTATATTTTGTTTCATCTTTTAAACTAAAATCACAAGACGAAACTAGAACAATTAATAATCCGACAAATAATAATTTAAATAATTTCTTCATATAAATCACCTCTTCTAATGTATTATATCACATAACAAAAAATAAAAGTGTGACATTTATCACGCTTTGTATAAATTATGCTATAATAATATGAGGTATCTTATGTTTAAAGAAATAACACAAAATAAAAAAATCTATTCTTATAATCCTGGTGAAATTATCAAAAACCAAGATTCTTTATGTTCATCAATTGGCATTGTCATTAATGGTGAAGTAAAAATCTCAACAATTACTAATAGTGATAAGGAAGAATTAATCTCTATCATTGAACCAAATGATTGTTTTGGTGATTTATTGATTTTTCAAGACAATAATCGCTACTTAGGTGATGTTATTGCCTTAAAGAAAACACAAATTGTTTTTATTAATAAAGACGAGTTAATCAATATTTTAGCTACTAATCAAGACTTCTTAGTTTTCTTTTTAAAAAGATTATCAAAAAAAGCATATCTTATTAAACAACAAAATAAACTATTTGCACACAAAAATATTAGAGATCGCATAATGTACGATTTAAATACTAATTCAGTTAACAATAAATATACTTATAAATCAATTGCTGAATGGTCAAGATCTCTATCAATTCCAAGAGAAAGTTTATCAAGAGAAATCACAAAGCTATGCAGTGAAGGAATTATTGAAAAGCATAATAAAACTATCTATATAAAATAAAATCATACCAAATGGTATGATTTTTATTCTTTTACTTGACCATTAAAGAATGGTTTAAAAAGGGTAATAAAGATTTCCGAGATCTTTTCAATATCAAATTCCTCTAAACTATCAAATAATTCAGATAAATCATCAATTTCGTTAATGTAATCTGCTGATCTTTCAATGAACTCGATGATGATATTTGAATAGTGGAAAGTAGCTTGTAAATAGGCTTTTAAATCATCCGTATTCGAAATATCAGTTATTAAAGATAAGATATTAACAAATGATGCAGCAATATTGTATGATTTATTGATTAGCTCATCTTCTTTTAGTGACTGCATTAAACGTTTAAACAATGAATAAATCGCTTCAATATTTTCAGCAATCTTGCCAAAATCATCATTACGTAAGTTTTCATTGATTTCATCAAGAATTGGTAACAATTCAGATAAGTATCCTGCATATTTTGCTAAAAGAGTAGTCGAATCGAGAACAAGTGGTATCATTTTATCAACAACAATTTCTAAGTTTTCAGCATTTTGACCGCTTAAAACATAGATAGCTAAACCTTTTAAACAATCTAAATAATCTAAATTAAAACCATTATTATCAAAGACATATTCATAATTGAAATTAAACTTAGCATATTTTAGATTAAGTGTTGTATATAAAGAATAAATGCTAATAAAATCAATATTAACTGCTAAGTCATCAGCAATACTCTTATACTGAACAATAAGTTTTAAAACTTGTGAATATTCAGCATCTTTGATATTCATCAAGAATTGATATAAATCATAGAAAGTCTTGACAACATGATAAATGTTTTTATATCCATCGATATTATCTAAGATTGGTTTTAATGAAACGATGATTTCATTCTTAAACTCATCAGTAATACCGATTTTTTGGATAATACTGTTACCTAAAGCGTGATAATCAACTGTAATAACATTTAAAGACATTAATTGAACTAATAAATAAACATAGTCCATATCAATAACTTGTAAGCTACCATTAAGATATAAAGTCTTAAATTGTGAATACACATCATCATCTAACGCAAAACTATTGTTTTCAATGACATTTTTTATTAGATCTTCAATTTGTGGATTGTCAAATCCTTCAAAATCAATAGTCAAGAATGATTTCAAATCAAAATAGTTACTTAAACCTTCTACAACATCTGTTAAACTTTCACTTTCTAAAATAGTGAATAGTTCATCTAAGACTTCTTCGTTTAAATATTTATTATAATTGATATTAGCAAGATTTAAAACAGTTTGTTCGATATTATTGATGATCTCATTAATGTTGAACAAATTGAATTGTTCTTTGATTTTATCAAAATCAATACTATTAATAATTGCTTTAACATTTTGAAGAATTGTCTTATAATCTTCTTCTGTAATAGTTGAAATAAATGATATTATTTTATGATTCCAATTATATACTTCTTTTAGAAGAGAAACTAAATCTACTGGATTAAGTTTATTTAAAACATATCCAGGAGCAATCTTTTGATATAAAACAGATAATTTTGATGCAAAAACACTAAATTCATTTTTATTTGGTAATGCATTTAACAAAATCTTACAGAAAGTATCTTTTAGTGTAAGCATATCTGATGTCATATCGGTTTGACTTGTGATAAAGCCACCACCTAAATGAATGACGTTCGTAAATTGTGAAACTAATAATTCAATATAATTTAAAACTGAAGCAACTGCTTGATAGTCATAAATATCAATTTCATTGAATGCTTTAACAATTGCTTGATAGTTTTGTTCAATTTCTTCAGCAGTGTAATATTTTGTTAAATATTCATCAACATTAGTTGGATAATTTAATTTATTTTGAAAATACAAATTCAAAACATTAATAATACCAAAAGCTTTAACAAATGGTGATAAATCAATTCTTGATACTTTAATTAACTGAAGTAAAATATCTTGAAGTGAATACAATTTATCAAAACCAGGAAGTGATGTATTATCGATAATTAATTGCTTTAAATCACTTACTAAATCTTTAATACTAGTTGCATCAAAACCATTTAAATAAAGAATTTCAGCAAATTGCTTTGTTAGTGTAGGTTCTATTATTTTAAGATCCTTTAAAAAGTTATTTAAAACTTGTTCAATTTGATTAACTTGATCATCATCTATTTGCGAGCGATAAAACAAGCTAATACTACTAGATGAATCAATATACGTTCCCTTACCAACTGCTTTAACAGAGACTAAACCATCGTTATTAAGAGCTGTTAATTGAAAAGAATTAGTATATACTTTATATTCTTCATCACCAACCATTACTAAATAATGGTCAGCATTTTCAACTTCATCCCAAGTCAAAACTCCATTTTGCATACTCAAGTTGACAGGTTTACTTAGTGATTCAGTGGCAACTGGAACTATTTCAACATAATCAGTTTTATTTGAACGATGATTAAGAGAAAGAATAATGCCTACTGTTAAACCAACAATACATAAAGCAACAACAGGAATAATCCATTTTAAATTCTTCATTGTCCACCTCCTACTTCTTTAATTCTTGTGCAACATTAAGTTTTCTTGCACCTATGAAATAATATAAATAACTAATTAAGAAACAACCCATGCCAACTCCTACCGCAAGAATTATCGTGATAGGATTTTTCACAACATCGACATAATAACCTAGTAAAAGTGTCAAGCCTGGCAAATACTCTAAAACAAACGATGCCATGACAGCAAGTGGTATGGCTATCGCAAGATAAGAAATAATAATTTCTTTAATTATCATCATATTAAGTTTGCTAGGAGAAATACCTAATATTTCAAGCAAAGCAAAATCTGTTTTAGCTTCATTGAAGTTAAGAATTGTATTATTAATAATCGAAATAATGAAACAAATCAAAATGATAACTATTACCGCATAAGCAAGACCTAAGGCTGCATGAGCTTTTGACAAGAAGTGTGTTAAGAAGCTACTAGCATTAAAGATATAGCATAAATTACCACTATATTCTTCAACAATTGCACTTCTAAATTCATTCAAACCTTTTTGATTAGATAAATCATTATGAATAATTATCGTATTTAAACTATGTTCTTGACTGTAATAATCATTAGTATATGCAAATTGGAAAGCTTTAATTGGAGCTGCTCCCAATATTTCATAATCATGAACACCACTACTTAAAGCAAATGAAATAGTATCACCAATTTTATAATCAGTTGTAATCAAGAAATCATCAGCAACAATAATATATTTATGATTTGGATCGCTTAGTTTTTCGTAATACTTTTCATCTATTTTGAAGTTCATCAATTCATCTGTATCTTGAACATCGCATGAAAAGACTAGTAAAAATGCTGTTTTACCATCAGTTGTTGAGATTTTACTTTCAAACCAACCTTTTGATGCACAAATAACAGAGTCATAACTTTCCATTTTGTTGACCATTTCATCATCAACACCACCTGGATTGACAAAAATCGTATCAATATTAATTGATGATTCAATCATGCTAATTTCTTCATTAATCGTTTCAATACAACAAAAACAAATAATAATACCAAAAAGCGAAATCAAAAGAATTTTTAATGAATTGTGTTTAATCTTATTGACATTTAAACTTCTTAAAAATGTTAATTTAAATGCTCGATCACCAACAAAGATTTTACAAACAATCTTGACAAAAAGTGTTACAGAAAAAATACCAAATAAACATGTAAATATAATACCGAAAAGCGAAGCAAGTTTCATTGGGAGCATCTTACTGAAAACAAAATAGAACAGGAAGGTAATAACACCAAATATCGAAGTTAGAATAATCAAAGTCTTCATATCAAGAGCTTTTTCATACTGTTTGTTCATAGCAAGATCAATCAATTCAAGTTTTTGATAACGACGTAAACTTGAAACAATTGTAATCGTACAAATAATCAATACAGAAAAGATTGTTAAAAGAAATTGAGATAAATGGAATTGATAAGCAAATGGTGCTTTACCTGATACTAAACTAAAAGCTTTAGAATAAATATAGTTACAAAGCAAAAAGGCTAAAACCATACCAATGATTGCTAGAATGAATATTTCAATAGCCAAAACATTGAATACAAAGTTCTTCTTTTCACCTAGTGTCTCACAAATACCAACTTCATTTTTAAATGTTTTAATACGTAAATTAACAATCGAAATCATCACGAATGTTAAAGCAATAATAAAGATTCCTAAAACAGCATACAATACACCACAAACTAAATCAACATTGCTCTTTAAATCATTATAATTACGAGGATCACGAACAACTGAATTTGGATAGTAATTGGCACCTTTTAAAACTTTAATCATATCTTGCATATCAACATTAGGTTTAACTTTAAGATAAATCTTCGTAGCTAAATCAAATGATGATAAATCTTTAATATCGATACTTAAAGTTTCTTTAGCATAGTTCTTAAGAAAATAATCTTTTGAAACTAAGACATTACTAGTTCTAAAGATACTCTTATCTTCAACAATTGTCTTAACTGTATAAGTTAATTTTTTATTACCAGCATAAACTAATACTTCATCACCAACCTTAGCATCTAAGTTTTGAGCTAAAGTTTTCGTTATAATAATTTCATTATATTTTATTTCCGGAAGTTCCAATTGAACGATTGGACTTAAATACTCACTCTTTCCTGCGTTTAATGTAATTACCGATTGTTTATCACCATTTTCAATTAAAGTTGATAGTTCAAAGAAAGGACTATAGTACTCTAAATATGGATCTAAACTCTTCATTTTGGTTGGATCAATAATATGACTTTTACTTTCAGCATCATAAGTGACAACAATATCAACATTGTCACAATTGACATTCTCATGAAAATAAAATCCAGTCGATGTTGCATCTTTGACAGAGAATGTAACTAACAAAATGAACGAAAGCATCGTAATAATTAAAAATAAACTAATTGTTCTAAATGGACTACGTGTTACATTACGAAAAACATAACGAAATTTAAAAAGAAAAAGTCTCATAGACGTTCATCACTAATAATCATGCCATCAATTAGTTGAACATGACGATTAGCATATTTTAAATTGTCAAGTGAGTGAGTTACCATAACAATTGTTTTATTGAATTCACGATGTAAATAAGTAAATGTATTCATTACATCTTCGCTTGATTTTGAATCAAGATTACCTGTAGGTTCATCAGCAAAAATAATATCGGGATCATTTATTAAAGCACGCACGATTGCACAACGTTGCTGCATGCCCCCACTGACTTGGTTAGGAAAGTAATCTTTATATTCTAATAAATTAAATTTAGCTAATAAATCTAAAATACTTTGGTTAGATGAATTCTTCTTTTCTTTATTTTTATCGCTACCATCAGCGATTAATTTTGCTATCAAAACATTTTCGTATAAAGTCAAATTAGGTAATAAATTATATGCTTGGAAAACAAAGCTTACTTTATGTTTTCTTAATTCAGCCATTTCTTTTTGACTAATTTGGCTGATGTTTTTACCATCAATCCAAACATCACCACTTGTGATTGTTTCTAAACCACTAATGCAATTCAATAAAGTAGTTTTTCCACTACCACTAGTACCAGTAATTAAAAGAAAATCATTTTCTTCAATTTGAAGATTGATCCCCTTTAATACATAAGTTGTAATTTGACCATTATTAAAGTTTTTAATGAGATTTTTTGTTTCTAAAACTGTCATAAAACATTCCTCTTTATTAATAAATTATATCACAATTACTTTTTTTATGCAATAAGAAAAAAATAATTATCACGATATGATAAAATAATAATAGGAGTTGATAACATGAAAATAAAGTTTTATGGGATGGATCCTTTATCACTAGTTGATTTAGATGGTATGTTAACTTGTACAATTTTTACATGTGCTTGTAACTTTCGCTGTCCATTTTGTCATAATAAAGATCTCGTATTAAAACAAAACATCGAGGAAATCCCTTTTGAAGAAATCTTATCATATCTAACTTTAAGAAAGAATGTCTTGGATGCCGTTTGTATCACTGGTGGTGAACCAACACTTTATGATGATTTAGATCAAGTATTAATGAAAATCAAAGAATTAGGTTATTTTGTTAAACTCGACACTAATGGAACTAATCCACAAATGATTAAAGATCTCTTTGAACGCCATTTAATCGATTATTGCGCAATGGATATCAAAAATAGTCCAAGTAAATATTACCAAACGATTGGTAACATTGTTTGTAACATGGATAAAATTGAAGAATCAATTAATTATTTAAAAACATCTGGTATCAAGTATGAATTTAGAACAACAGTTGTTAAAGAATTACATGAACTACAAGATATCGAAGAAATTGCTAATTGGATTAAACCATGTGATAAATACTTTTTACAAAAGTTTGTTGATCACAACTCATGCATCAAAGATGGTTTTCATGAAATCAACCAATTAGAAATAAACAAGTATTTAAAAGCCGCAAAAGAAATCATTCCAAATACTAAAATCAGAGGTTATTAAAAGCTGACTATTAATTTAGTCAGCCTTTTTTAATGTATTCAAATAAGCTACTGCTGAAGTTGTCGCAACACAAGCATCAGAGGTTGCGGTTGAAACTTGACGTAAAAACTTTTTACGACAATCTCCAGCCACAAATAAACCTGGTGTTTTTGTTTTGCAGCTTTCATCGCTATCAAAATATCCAAATTCATCTAAATCTGCAAGATTTTTGAAATTATCATTGTTAGGTACTTGTCCGATTGCGACAAAAAGACCAGATACCTTTAAATTTAGTTTAGATGAATCTTGAGTATTTTCAAAAACTAATTGTTCAATTCCATCAGTACCTAAAACATCAAGTAACTTAACATTATGATAAATTGTGATGTTTTTTCTTTCATAAATAGCATCAATGCTACATTGTTCACCAAAGAAGCGATCAAATAAAGTACAAATGTAAACATGATTACATAGATCAGAAAGCAATAAAGCATATTGTAATGCTGTATTAGCATCACCAACTAAGCAAACATCTTTACCTTTGTAGAAATCACCATCACAAACAGCACAATATGAAACACCATTATCTAAAAAGTCCTCGATATGATTAGCTTGTAATTCACGATGTTTACATCCAGTACAAAGAATAACAGATAACGCTTGATAATTGTTGTATTCGCCTTCTAAATAAAAGACATTTTCTTTCTTTTCAATGTGCTTAATTTCATCAATATCAAATTCAGCACCTAGACTTTCTGCTTGTTCCATCATCATATTGATTAATTCAACACCACTAGCAGATTTTAAAGAAGGGTAATTCTCTATTTTTGGAGATGATGCGATTTGTCCACCAAAAGATTCTTTTTCTAAAACAAGAACACTTTTGCCACTTCTTCTTGCATAGATTGCCGAAGTAAAACCAGCAGGACCTCCACCAACAATAATAAGATCGTACATATTATTCTTCAATACTTTCAACGTATTTCTTAATTAAACTAACATTATCAAACTTTTCGTAACCATTGTGATCAGCATTAGGAACTAATAGAGTTGGTGCTTTTTTAACACCATAAGATGTTGTAACTTCTTTAGATTCATCAGCATCAACAAAAATGTATGGAATATGATTCTTTTCTAGAATGATTTTTGCTGTCTTACAATTTGGACATGTCTTTGTTCCAAACAATAAGATGTCTTTAATGATTGGTGCAACAGGATTTTCGATTGTTTCTTCTTTTGCATGTTTCTTATGAAGACGTGAATTTTCAGGAACATATTCTAAACGATTCTTAAATTCTTCTGTCTTACCATCATTCCAGTTTTGAATAGGACGATAGTAACCAGTAATTCTTGAATATACTTCTGTACGACGGCCACAAATTGGACATTTGTTTTGTTCACCATCTAAATAACCGTGAACTTGACAAACTGAATATGTAGGTGACATAGTATAATAAGGAAGACGATAATTTTCAGCAATTGTTCTAACTAGTTTAGCACATGCTTGCCATGAAGGTAGTTTTTGACCTAAGAAACAATGGAATACTGTACCACTTGTATAAAGTGTTTGTAATTCATCTTGAACGTCTAGTGCTTTAAAGATATCTTCAGTATAACCAACTGGTAAATGTGATGAATTAGTATAGTAAGGTGCAGCACCTTTTTCCATTGAAGCTGTGATAATATTTGGATAACGTTTCTTATCGTGTTTTGCAAGACGATATGCTGTTGATTCAGCAGGAGTTGCTTCTAGATTGTATAAATCACCATATTGTTCTTGGTAATCAGACAATTTATTACGCATGAAGTTAAGAACGTCTTTAGCAAATTCTTGGCATTCTTTATGAGTTAAATCCATTTGAAGCCAATTAGCATTTAGACAAGCTTCATTCATACCAACTAAACCAATTGTTGAGAAGTGATTATCAAATGTACCTAAATACTTCTTAGTATAAGGATATAAACCTTCATTCATAAGCTTAGTAATAACATTACGTTTAATCTTTAAGCTACGTGCAGCAATATCCATTAATTTTTCTAATCTTTCATAGAATTCTTCTTTTGTTTTTGATAGATATGCAATTCTTGGTAAGTTGATTGTAACAACACCAACAGAACCTGTTGATTCACCACTACCGAAGAAACCACCAGTTTTTCTTCTTAATTCTCTTAAGTCAAGTCTTAAACGACAGCACATACTACGTACATCGCTTGGTTCCATATCAGAATTGATGTAATTTGAGAAATAAGGAGTTCCATATTTTGCAGTCATTTCAAATAATAAGCGATTGTTTTCTGTATCAGACCAGTCAAAATCTCTTGTGATTGAATAAGTTGGAATTGGGTATTGGAAACCACGACCATTAGCATCACCTTCAATCATAATTTCGATGAATGCTTTGTTAACCATTGCCATTTCTTTAACGCAATCTTTATATTTGAATTTTTGTTCAACACCACCAACGATCGCATTAAGTTCTGCCATATCATTTGGAACTGTCCAGTCTAAAGTAATATTAGTGAAAGGTGCTTGTGTACCCCAACGTGAAGGTGTATTAACACCATAAATGAATGATTGAATACATTGTTTTACTTGTTTATAATCAAGATTATCAACTTTTACGAAAGGTGCAAGATAAGTATCAAATGATGTAAATGCCTGAGCACCAGCCCATTCATTTTG